>NZ_CAXAXI010000041.1:0-16817 GCF_963972995.1 uncultured Altibacter sp. | reverse complement strand
CTTCAACAATGGTTCGCAATGCTTCGGCAGTTTTTACGATCACCGGAACCTCCCAGCCGTATTTTATTTGTATTGCTTCTGAAATATTTTCCGCAAGACCTTTCTCCCTTTCCGCAGAAAATAAAACATTACCACTTTGGATATAGGTACGTACCTGTGTGTAACCCAAAGACTCAAACAACAGTCGCAGATCGGCCATAAGGATCTTTTTGTGTCCGCCAACGTTAATGCCCCGTAAAAATGCGATATAGTTCATTTCAATACTGTAAGTTTTAATGACAATTGTGTCACTTAATTTGCCTGCCCATATTTCTACTCAAATAATGTACAACGAAAATAAAATAGGTATGTGATGACATATTGAAATATTTTCGATGTTACGATGAACACATACCCCATAATCATGAAAATGACAGTTTATTTTTCGATTCTTTTTGCGCTCTTAGTTCTTTGTTCTTCTTGTCTCTTTGGAAACAGTAAGGATGAGACTATGTATCATGCCGAAGCAGACACTACCCTTTTATTTCGCGAGACAGCCATGCAACAATCTTTGGAACAGAACAATGACGGTAAAAAATTCTTTTATATAAAGGATGCGGAGAACGGGATGGTCATGGCCAAAACACCGCTGCCTTCCAGTTGGACTATGGATGAAGCTCCAAATGCACACGTTCCCTATCGCGGTCCGAATAAATTAAAGGTTTACAAAACCGAGCGGTATGAATATTTCTATGCAAATGATCCATTTGTCAATCAGACTGCCATGCAAATGGGCAAACAAGTATCGCAGCCCATGCCTTTGGAAGATATAGTTACGTATCAAATAAAACCTTCTATGGAAGGTCGGGGTTATACATTCGTTTCAAGCAATTCGCTTCCCGGGGTCGTAAAATTTTGGAATACGTTTTCACAAGGAATGCCTCAAACGAACAGCCAAAGAACGTATTATGCCGTGGGGAGTGAATACCAAGGCCCCAATGGGGTAAACGTCTTCATCCTTGCGTTGCAAACATTCACTCAAAACAACGATGGTGTTATTTGGTCAATTAGCACTACTCATGTAGAGGCTGACAGGTCATACTTCAGCGAGGCAAAGGATGCCTACATTTTTGGCGTTTCGAATACCCAACTGAACCCGCAGTGGCAACAATATAAAAACGGTCAATTGGCAGCGAATTTTAAAAGGAATGACGCCTTTTACAGAGAGCAGCTAATGAAAAGTGAAGTGGCTCATAAACAGCGTATGAGCATTATCGAAGCTCATGGCAATACGACGCGTTCAGTTGGTAGTATTTACAGTGAGATATCGGATATTAGTCATGCAGGTTATTTAAATCGTAGTAATATTAATAGTGAAGGGCATTCCAAAACTGTGAATGTGATCGCAGAAAATACGGTGATCGGTAACCACTCCACAGGCGAGCATTATACCGTTCCATCCGGCACAAATCATTACTGGGTGAATAACCGGGGAGAATATATCGGCACGAATAATTCGCTGTATGATCCCCGAATTGACAATAAAATAAATGATGCCGAATGGACCAAGTTTAATGTAGAACAATAAAAAATTATTACCTTTCCTTTATCTTCAAAAGATGGGGGAAAGAATACAAATACAGGAACAGTTTGCGCTCGTGGAAGCCATAAAGAACAATAATGAGTTTGTTCTCAACAGGTTATATCAAGAAAATTTCAGAAAAGTAGAACTCTTTATCCTCAAAAACAACGGCACCATGCCCTATGCTAAAGATATTTATCAGGAAGCGTTCATAACGGTTTGGAAGAATATAAGAAACGACCGTTTCACACCGGAAAATGAAACAGCAATTCAGGGCTATCTATACCAGATCGCCAAGAATAAGTGGTTGGATTATTTGCGTTCAGGTCACTATAAGAAAACTGTTGCCCTGCAGTCGCTTCATTCCGCCTCTCAAGAAGAAGCACCGCCGGAAATACAGCCAAGGGAAGACCAAGCAGAGCCTGTATTGCGAAATGCATTGGATTCTTTTAATGCCATGGGAACATCGTGTAAACAACTGCTGATACAATTTTACTTTGAAAAGAAATCGATGCGGGAAATAGCCGATTCCCTGAAAATCGATGAAGCCTCGGCCCGAAATAAAAAATACCGGTGTATGCAAAAATTGCGATCATTGGTACATACTCCCAAATAAACAAAAAACAGTGAGCACACAACCTACATTTTCACAACAGGAGCTAGAAGCCATAGAACGGTATTTAACCCGTTCCATGACTTCTGTCGAGCGATCTCAGTTTGAAGAAAGGCTCGCCGCCGATCCTTCGCTTCAAGCAAAGGTGCGTGAGATTGGTCTTCTTATTGAAACCGTAGAAACGGTCGCATTAAAAACAAAGCTTGATCGTTTCCACCAGACTATTGAAGGCACACAGTCTAAACCCCTTCACACCCCTGAGATTATCAAGCGTCGCAATACCACTTCAAAACTACCGCTTTATGCACTAGCGGCATGTTTGTTAGTGATCTTTGGAGTATTCTACTTTATGAAGATGCCCTCTTCTTCAGAAAAATTGTTTGCAAAGCATTTTGTTCCGGACCCGGGCTTGCCTACCACCATGAGTACCCAAACCAACTATCATTTTTTTGATGCCATGGTCAATTACAAACGAGGTGAATACAATATTGCAATTACCAAGTGGCAACAACAAATGGATGATATACAAGAGAACGACACTTTAAATTTTTATTTGGGTGTAGCACATTTGGCTGAAGGAAATAGTGAGAAAGCTCTTGACTATCTTAAAAAGCTGGAAACACAATCGCAAAGCATCTTTATAGAGGATGCCATTTACTACCGAGCTTTGGCCCATATTAAAGAAAACGAATTAGATAAAGCGAGGCAATTGCTCATTGAAAACCCTACTCAAAGAAATACTGATTTATTGCAAGATCTAAAAGAATAAAGCATGAATTCAATGGCCGTTCGTACATTATTGTTAGCGTTCTTGACTTGCATCTTATTCTCTAGTATTGGATATGGACAAAATGGGCTTACCACCGGCCCGGATCATATAGAGATCCTAATTGCAGAAAACAAAATTACTGAAGCCAAAGCACAGCTTTCCAAAGAAATTGAAGCGTTTACGGCTCAAAAAGATTACGATACCTTAATCGCATACATCCCTTTAATGGGAAGTCCATCACTTTCTGACGGTGATGCACAAAAGGCCATTGAGAAAGCTACTTCCCTCGCTCAAGAAGTAATTCGAGCTTCCAACAGTACCATTTCGGCAAAAGCCATGCTTCAAATTAGCAACCTCCACTTTACGTCTCGACAAATAGATATGGCGCTTAAGACCTCAATGGAGGCGCTGAAATATGCTAAAAGCGCTGTGCCAAATGACAAGCTGCTCATCTCACGCATACAGTATAACATTGGGACTAATTATTTGAATCTAGGCCATATTGGGGAAGCAAAAAATCACCTATTCGAGTCAAAACGATTGTTAGAGTCTGCCAGAGGTAGAAATCTTCAAGAAAAATATAATCTTTTCAACTCTATTGGGAGATATTACGCCAGTATTTCGCAATTAGACAGTTCTACATATTATTACAAGAATGCGGTGAGAACTCTTGACAAAATGGATAGTACAGAGGTAAATAAGGATTACTGGAAGGCGATTGTAAATAACAATATCTCATTAAATCTACAAAATACCGGTAATACACAAGAAGCGATTGAGTACATCAAAGAAGCTATTTCTAACTATCAAAAGTTTATAGCTGAATCTAAAGACGAATCGAAAAAGCTGCGCGCTCAAAGATATCGACTTTCTACGATTGATAATCTAGGTACCTTCTATCATGGATTAGGAGAATACAATCGTGCCGTGGAAATATTTACATACAGCTATCAGCAAAAACAAAAATTATTCGGAAGCGAGGACCCGAATGTTATTTTCTCACTGGCTATTTTAAGTCATGGACACTTAAGCGCCAAGAACTTTGAGCAGGCGGGTCATTTTGCCGATAGGGCTCTGGAGATCATTGAACTGAACCCTGCAAATTATACATTGTTACACAGCTATACGGTAGGTTTACGTGCCTCGATTTATGAAGCCTTAGAAGATTGGGACAACGCCCGTGCGATGTATCAAAAAAGCGAAGCGCTGTATATGAAAGACTTTGATGGCACCTATACTAAAGATTATCTGGAGAGTTTAAAGACCATGTCGTTATTCTATACCAAAACAGGAGATGCCCAAAAAGGCCTTGCACTTGCAAGTACAGGGTATGATTTCACAAAGAGAAAGACATTCCAGAACGACCTTGTTCGTTTTCATCACATTCAAAACATGGCCGATGTCCATTATAGTTTAAACAATTATGCACAAGCCATCGAATACACAAAAGAAGCGCTCTCTTTTTTCGACGCAAAAGAATTCGCTTCCACATCCCTTTCAGATTCGATTCAAATCGAATTTGTAAAACCGCGTACGCTTTTGGTACACGCTAAATCACACTACCGCCTTCATCCTGATAAAACCGAATCTTTTTTAAAGGATTTATTATCACAAATTGAGAACGGGATAAGCATCCTAGAACGCAGAAAGATATTAATAAATACTCCCGAAGACTTGGAGATCCTTATCGATGATAATAACGAACTCTTCAGTTTTGCGAAACAACTTCGACTCGATCTATATCAATTAACTGAAAAAGAAAAATACCTCGAAGACCTTATTAGGGTTCATGAGTCCAGTATCTATAACCGCATACGCTCCAGACTCAATATTAGAAATAACATGGCGTTCTCTAAAATTCCCCAGAAGACGTCACAACGGGAACGTATCTTGAAAGAGGCTATGTCCGCTTCGCTTAAGCAAAAAGAGATTACAAATTTCAATACTTTTTTTGAAGCATCCTCGGCTTGGGAAGTGTTTTTAGATTCCTTAAAGCAGGACTTTCCCAAATACTATAAAATGCGTTATGCTACCATTGAAGAATCGTTGGAAAATCTGCAACAAAACATCCCAAACAACACCACAATTGTACGCTATTTGTTCATTGAAGATAGGCTGTATGCTTTTGTAGTTTCTTCTACGGAAAAAAAACTATACCCATTACAATTCGATACCGTGAAGGAGTATATTCCGCAGCTCATTGACAACGACTTTAGTGCCACCAAGATTAGTACAAAATTATACGATCTCTATCAACAGCTTTGGGCACCCTTTTCTGAAAGGATCACCACCCAAAAAGTGATCATCATCCCGGATAGAGAATTGTACAATCTAAGTTTCGAACTGCTTACTCCCAAGCCTATAAAAACATTTAGCGATCTCGCCACCAACAGTCTTTTGGCCAAACATAGTATCTCGTACAATTTTAGTTTACTAACACAAAATCAATCAAATACTAAGCTTAATGTTTATCCTGAGAATTTCGTTGGTTTTGCTCCTGAATTTTCAGAAAAAATGAAAGACGACTACAGAATAGCTGTGAAAGATTCTGTTTCATTAGACCGGCATTACTTGACCTTACTACCGCAACCCTTTAGTATTGATGTAGCCAAAAATTATTCCAGAACTTTTGACGGCTCCTTGTTTCTTAACGAAAAAGCTTCAAAGCAATTCTTTACTGAAAATGCCAAGGAACATAAGATAATTCATATTGGTACGCATGCCGAATCCAATAATGTAAGTCCCGAACTTTCCCGCTTGATCTTTGCGAAAAACCTTTCCGAAGAAAACCTAAACGATAATTTTCTATATACTTATGAGATCTATAATCAAGACCTTTCTTCACAACTCGCAATCCTCACCGCCTGTGAAACCGGAAAACCTACCTATCAAGCAGGAGAAGGGATGATCTCTTTGGCGCATGCGTTCACGTATGCGGGCAGTGAAAGCATCTTGACCAGCTTGTGGAAGATCGATGAAAAGTCCAGTGCCCAAATTGTCGCTTATTTTTATGATAATTTAGCCGCAGGAATGCCAAAGGATGAAGCACTCCAACAAGCAAAGTTGTATTATCTCGCCACGGCAAGGGGAAGGGAACTTGCGCCTCAATATTGGGCTGGCTTGGTCCTTATGGGTGATACTTCTCCCTTACAACTTGACGCAGGAACACCTTGGTGGTATTGGGCCATCGGTATTATAATACTAGGTGTGGTCTTGTTTTTATTTCTAAGGAGAAGAAAAACAACTTCTTTATCATCTCGTTAAAATAACACTGCAAAAGTCCGAGCGCAAACCCTTTTATTCTTCCTTGTTCTTCTTGAGTTCTGCCTGTCGCATAGGCATGGCATCGATCAAATCGAAAAACACTTCAGCCTTTTGAGGAGTATTGGCACTAAATTTCTCACTGCCATCCAATCCTACCAGCATCACTTTAAATTGATCTTCTACTTCTAATTGTGCAGGAGGCACCCTACTCTCGGAAGAAAAATTGGAGCGATAGCCGTTGTCGAATATGTGATAGATAAATAGTTTTCGCTCTGTTAACTCATCTTTTTTATTTTGTAACGCTTCTAGTTGTTTCCGTGCCAACGGATCGTCTGAAGTGGGTGAGATCACAAGGATCAGTCTATCGCTCCATTGATGCTTATCAAGATGTTGAGCGAACGCATTAAAGGTGAAAGCCATAAAAATGACCATTAAAAATTTCATCCCTAAATGTAAATCTAAGTACGCAAGAAATGTGTTAAAAGTAAATTAAAGTAATGCCGGGTTAGAAAGAATTTTTAAAGTGATCGTGCTACGATATAACCTCCTGTCCACGCATTCTGAAAATTAAACCCTCCGGTGATCGCATCAATATTGAGCACTTCCCCGGCAAAGAACAGACCTTTATGGAGTCTACTCTCAAATGTCTTGAAGTTCACTTCTTTTAGATCAACACCACCGGCAGTTACGAATTCTTCTTTAAAGGTGCTTTTTCCGTTTACTTCAAAGGTGGCTTGCGTCAGTTCGTGGGCAAGCCCCTGAAGCTGTTCTCCTGTAATTTCTGCCCAAGATTGGGTCTCTAAGATTCCCGATGTCTCCACCAATCGTTGCCATAAACGCTTTGGCAATTCAAATTGGGCATGTGATGCTACTAATTTTTTATTGAGACTCTTTTTTAAAGATTTTAACTGGTCTAGGGTGGTTTCAAAAGTTTGTACTGCGAGCCAATTCACTTGAATAGTAAATGCGTAGTTAGTGGGTGCAAGCACTCTAGCTCCCCAAGCTGAAAGCTTTAATATGGCCGGACCGCTCATGCCCCAATGCGTGAGTAAAAGAGGACCGTCACTGTACAATATCGGTTCCATCTCTTTGTCTAAAACACATACCGATGCTTGCGTTGCAACACCTCGTAAGCCCTCAATGCGCGGGTCCTTGATGTTAAATGTGAACAAGGAAGGAACCGGTGCCACGATACTGTGATCTAAATTTTCGAGCAATTTCCACACCTTTGTATTGCTTCCGGTGGCTACCACAACTTTAGGAGCCGTAAAATTCCCTTCGGTAGTGACAACCAGCCAAGCTTCACTCTTTTTCTGAATGCTCTTTACGGCATGGTTCCTTAATACCGTTATTCCCAGTCGGTCGGCTTCCGATAGGAAACAATCTATAATGGTTTGAGAAGAATCACTCTCCGGGAACATCCGGCCGTCGGACTCAATCTTTAATGCGATCCCGCGATCTGCGAACCAAGCGATGGTATCCCCTGTCATAAATTGGTGAAAAGGCCCTAAGAGTTCCTTTTCCCCACGTGGATAATGCGTCGTTAATTCTTTCGGATCGAACTCGGCGTGGGTCACATTGCAACGACCGCCTCCGGACACCTTGACCTTTGTGAGTACGTCTTTTCCTCGTTCCAGAATAATAATTCGCGATTCGGGGTTTGCTTCGGCTGCATTGATTGCAGTAAAGAATCCAGCGGCGCCACCGCCCAATATTAAGATGTCTGCAGTTCTCACAGAGTGTATTTTTCGGCAGCAAACGACTCGCAAAGTGCCAACGTTTCTTTTATATCCTGCATGGAGGTTCGCGGATTGATCAAACACATACGCAGGACGACTTGTCCGTTGAGAAGTGTGGTGACCAATAAGGCTTGCTTCGAGTCCACTACATGTTTGGAGATATATTGATTGAGGCTATCGAGTTTCTTTTCTGAAAGTTTATTTCCAATGGGGTTAAAACGAAAGTTGATGACCGCTAATGTCGCCGGCGAGATCACTTCCCAATGACTGCTCTTTCGCAGCAAGGATTCGGTAGCTTCTGCCAATTGAATATTGTAGGTGATCGCTTTTCTGAACGTCCTTAATCCGAAGGTCTTGATGGACATATAGAATTTCAAGGCACGGAACCTGCGTGTAAGTTCAATGCCATGATCGTAAAAGTTAATCTCGGAAGTATTTCCTTCAATATCCCGAAGGTATTCCGGTTTTTCGGTGAACGTGCCTTTTAACCACTGATGGTTTCTTACTAATAAACAGCCAATCTCATAAGGTTGATAGAACCACTTATGAGGATCGACCGTAAGTGAATCGGCTTTTTCGATGCCTTTAAGAAGTTGCTTTCCGTTCTTGGATAAGATCGCTGCCGCACCATAGGCTCCATCTATATGAAACCAGATTTTTTCTTTCTTACAGATGGTGGCCAATTCAGAGAGTTGATCGACCGTACCTGTATTGGTTGTCCCTGCTGTCGCGATGAGACAAAACGGTTGTAAGCCCTCGAGGACATCCCTAGCAATAGCATTCTTTAATTTGTTAATGGCAAACTTGAATTCTGAATCGGTAGGAATCACTCTTATTTGTTCCTTTTTAAATCCGGCAGAACGGATCGCTTTAATATTGGAGGAATGCGCTTGATCTGACAAATAGATGATCGCTTTCGAGAAATCGTCACCACACTTGACCTTTCGGGCCGTAATGATCGCAGTAAGGTTCGCCATGGATCCACCACTTGTAAAGATGCCACCCCCTCGTTTTACCGGAAATCCGAACAGTTTCAGTAACCAGTTCATCGTCACAATCTCCAATTCGGCGGCTGCCGGAGAAGCGGCCCATCCCCCGGAAAAAATATTGAATCCCGAAGCCAAAGAATCGGCCATGGCACTTATGTAATTGCTTGGTCCCGGGACGAAAGAATAAGATCGCGGGTGCGATACTACATTGCTCTTGGTCATTACCTCATCAAGGACAAACTGCAATACACTCTCGGGGTCCATGGCTCTTTCAGGCGCTTCTTCAGAAAACAAATGATCCATCTCCTCTCTAGTGGCGCTGGCAACCGGAAGTTTGCTGCTTTGCGTATCGAAATGTGCAACGATGGCATCAACCACCTTATACCCGTATTGGGTCATGGCTTCTTTTGAGATCTCGAGGGTAGCTTCGGTCTTTAACATGGGAATACAACATCTTTTAATTGTGGTGCAAAAATACCCTTTTTAAAAGAGTATGAGGAATAACAAATAGTATTTAAACGATAAATCCCTCTTAAATAAAAGCAAAACATTATAAAATATTCTAATTTTATAGACTATGATTCTGTACATTCTATGTATCGTATTTATTGGTTCGCCATTTCTTCCGGCCACAGGACATCCCCATTGGTTTTTTAGAACTCCGGATTTTGTAAGGCTACAATCTCTTTTTATTCAAGGGATATTAGTGGGGTGTTTGTTCTATTTTAAGGAAAATTTTTTGGTGTTTGATTGGATATTGATCGCAGCACTTGTGGCAAGCATGATCTATCAAATTGTAAAGGTGTACCCCTACAGTTCATGGTACCCAAGAAAAAAACCACAATTTCCGTATGATGGTTCGGTTTCCATTCTTGCCGCCAATGTACTTCAGGATAATACACATTGCGGGAAATTCATTTCTTTGATAAAAAAATACGATCCCGACTTGGTACTAGCAATGGAAACCAACGTAGCCTGGGAAGAACGCTTAGATGAAATTGAAGCCACGCATCCGTTTTCGGTAAAAATTCCTAAGGAGAATTACTACGGAATGCATCTCTACAGCAAAAAAGAATTGCAAAACGTTAAAGTGAACTATTTGGTAGAAGAGGATGTTCCATCCATCTTTTTTGAATATTCAATGTGTGAGAATGTTTCTGTTTTCTTTGCATGTCTTCACCCGGCTCCACCCAGCCCGACCGAGAATGAAACTTCCAAAGAGCGAGATGCCGAATTAATGCTGGTAGGGGAACACATTCGATCCCTAAAAAAACCTGTGGTGGTTTGTGGAGATATGAATGATGTTGTGTGGTCACGAACCACGCGCCTTTTTAAGAAGATGACCGGGATGATCGATCCACGGGTAGGTCGTGGTTTCTTTCCTACCTATCACGCCAACTATTTTTTTATGCGGTTTCCGTTAGATCATTTATTCCACACCAAAGACCTGTTTGTTGGAAACATGGAGCGCACAGCGAATTTTGGGAGTGACCATTTTGGAATGTATTATGAGATCCATCATAAAAATGGTGCAAAACCACCTAAAAACCCAAAATTGAATGGTGATGAAAAAAAGGAGATAAAGGAACTTATAGATGAAAAAGAATCTTGAGTTCTTGTGGGATTGATTGTACAAAATTGCTTCTAAATTATATGTAACTTTAATATCACTGACCAACCCCATTATAATGGTACATTCAACGACTATTTCGATTAGCGGCTTTATAACATTAATACTCAGTTATTTTTTTAATGTATTGAACCAATTCGTGCTCTTAGAAAATGACACGACCATATTAACTCCCCTTTCCATAAATATATATAATAGTAACACCAATTAATTTAAATTTTAATTTGATTACTATTGGCTAGGAGCTTCAGTGAGAACTGGAGCTTCTTTTTATTAGCCTTTAAAACGAAAGTCACTTCTTAGAATCTTTCTTTTACCTCTATGATGATTGCGATTAGAAAGCATAATCCAATGGTCGCTATTACAAGACTGCCTACTCCCATGATAAAAATGTTTTTAGTGGGTTAATTAAGATTCAAAGATAGCGAATAACCTAAAAACCCGGTCACCGATGTTTTTAAAAATTTCAGACTTTTTGATGATGACATTTTTAAATCATTTCGATGTAAAGGAAAAAACATCAAGATGGCATCTAAAAAATTACACTTCTGTCTACTATTTTTAATACTCGCAGTTTCGCTTGTAAAAGCCCAAACCAATACATGGACCGGTGCATCGGATAACAATTGGAATAATGCAAGCAATTGGAGCCTTGGAGTGGTTCCCACGATAAGTCATGACGCTGTGATTCCAACCGGTTTTACCGTGAATCTCAATGCCGCTGCGACCATCAATTCTTTACAGGTGCAGGGGACAGCTACTTTTAACTGGAGCAATCTCTTGTCCATAGCAGCCGCATCTAATTTCGGACCCAATACTACCGTAACCTGGAGCATCAATAATTTAGATGGAGGTGGAACACTTACCAATCAGGGTACCTTAAACTTAACAACCGCTTCAACCAAAAGCATTTTGGGACTCACTACGCTTACTAATGAGGGTACGATCAATTTTTTAAGCGCCGGAGACTTGTTCATCACCAGTGGTGTGGTAAATAATCAAATATCCGGTACCATCGATTTGCAGTTTGCCTCAGGAAATATAAGTTATGGAAGCGCAGGATCCAATATATTGAACAATGCAGGAACCATAAAGAGAACAGCAACAACCGGCACAGCAGATATAGCTGTAGAATTGAACAATACAGGTACTATTAGTGTAGAAAGCGGTGATTTACGATTCTCTTCTCTCAATAAAAACCTTACGGGAGGCACCTATAATGCTGTTAGTGGTGCATCTCTTACTTGGAGCGGTCCTGTGACATGCTCCGGAATCCTTACAGGCGTATTGGACGGTCCTCTAAATTGGAGCAGTGAAGTGACCGTTCCTACAGCTGCCACTTTTAATTTTTCAGGAACCTCAGGAGTGAATTGGACAACCAATACCTTAACCGGCGGGGGAACACTCTTAAATCAAGGAATTGTTTCCTTAACCACAGCGGCAACCAAAAATATATTGGGTCTTACAACATTTGAAAATGCTGGAACTATTAATTTACTTAATGCAGGTGATTTGTATATTACCAGCGGTATATTAAACAACCAAGCCTCCGGAATTATAGATTTGCAAGCAACATCCTGTGATATCAGTTATGGAAGTGCTGGGTCCAATATTTTTAACAATGCAGGAACCATTCGAAAAACTAACACAACAGGCACTAGCAGCATTGTTGCCGAATTGAACAATACGGGAACCGTCAATGTCGAAACAGGAAATTTGGCCTTTAGTGGCCTTAACAAAAATCTTACAGGTGGAACTTACAACATATCTTCAGGGGCATCACTCACTTGGACAGGCCCTGTGACCTGTTCGGGAATACTTACCGGAGTTTTAGATGGTCCTATCAACTGGAGTAGCGAAGTGAGTGTAGCGAATGCTACGACTGCTACATTCAATTTTTCCGGTCCGACAGCGGTACAGTGGACAACCAATAACTTAACCGGCGGAGGGACTCTAATAAATCAAGGATTATTGAATTTAACTACCGCAGCGACCAAAAACATTCTAGCAGGTACACTGCTTAATAATGAAGGAACCATAGCCTTAATGAATGCTGGTGATTTATACATTTCAGATGGAATTCTGAATAATCAGGCTTCAGGAAACATAGACATTCAAGCTGCAAGTAGCGATATCTCCTATTCCGGTGTAGGTTCACACATATTAAATAATTATGGCACGATTAGGAGAACCACCACTACAGGAAATGGTGGTATTGCTGCCGAATTGAATAATACGGGAACGATAAGCGTCGAAAGTGGAAACTTAGTCTTTTCGGGCTTAAATAAGAATCTCACAGGGGGCGTTTACAATGTTTTTACGGGAGCAACCCTAACTTGGGGAGGTCCCGTGACTTGTTCAGGTACACTTAGTGGTACCTTGGATGGGCCAATCGAATGGAGTAGTCAGTTAATCGTAGCACCTGCTACCACAGCCATTTTTAATTTTTCAGGGTCAGCAGGTGTAAACTGGACTGCAAACAATTTTAACGGAGGAGGTACTTTGATTAACCAAGGATTGTTGAATTTAACCGCATTTGCTACAAAAACAATACTCGATAATTCGATCCTTAGTAATGAGGGAACCTTGACCATTCAAAACGGAGGTGATTTGAATATTACAGACGGCACCCTAAATAACCAATCTTCGGGCATTATCGATATTCAAGCCGATGCCAGTAATATTAGTTGGGCCGGAGGCGCTTCTCATATATTCAACAATTCCGGATTATTAACAAAAACGCAAGGAACAGGGACAGCAGTGCTATTTGTGGAAACAACCAATACAGGTATTATTGATGCCGCATCGGGTGAAATTGAATTTAATGGTACAAATACACTCAACAATACATCATCAGGGATTATTAAAGGTATCGGCACGATTGATTTACCCGCACCAGCAGACTTTACCAACAATGGAACCTTTGCGCCGGGCGCTTCGCCGGGAACCCTTTCTGTAATAGGTGATTTTGAATCGACCAACACTTCAGTTTTAGATGTGGAATTAAATGGCTACAATGCGGGAACGGAATATGATGTATTAGCCATTTCGGGAAATGCTGTCATGGAGGGAAATGTAACTGTAACTATGGGTTTTGAAGGATTTGTGAACGATCAATTTACAGTGGCAACCACCTCGGGTACGATTACTACATGCAACTTGATGCAGCCCTCAAATAGTGTTTTCAATGGCATTGAATATGAGTTTAGCGCAGATTGTGCTACGGTGTCCAACCAACTGGTACTTACCATAACGCAAAAAACAGATATCGAACCTCCCACGGTAGTTACGCAGGACATAACCGTATTCTTAGATGGCAGCGGCACCGCCACCATTACACCTGCTCAAATTGACGATGGTTCTTTTGATAATTTCTCATTACAAGCCAATTTGATGTATTCACTGGATATCACCGATTTTGACTGCTCGAACGTAGGAAATAACACGGTGTTACTTACAGTTACAGATGAGGCCGGGAACAGTGCAAATGCTTCGGCCATTGTTACTGTCTTAGGCACCCCAACTACCTTTTCGGGAGCTTCATGGGATAACGGTGCTCCGAACGCAGGTAGTAATGCCATCATTTCGGACACCTATGATACCGCTGTAAACGGCTCCATCGATACTTGTACCTGCGAGATCGAAGCATCGGGCAGCGTGACGATAAGCGCGAACGACTATATCTATTCGGCTAATGATATTACCGTAAATGGATCCCTTTTCATTGCCCACCAAGGTAGTCTTGTTCAAGAATACGATTTTGCACAAGTGATAAAGACAGGAACTATTGAAACCGAATTAATCACTCCAAATTTAGCATCAAGGGACTTTATGGTACTGGGTAGTCCAATGACATCAGAAACCAGAAACGGTGTTTTCGCCAATGCCTTTCTCGTATTAGATCACAACACCTTAAACTTTATTCCCAATCCCGATGTCGCCATGCAGTTCCCCATGGCCGAGAATTTTGCCGATGACAATTACGATAACTGGACTGCCTATACCGGCTCAATCGATCCGGGGGAAGGTTATATTGTAAGACCACAATCAGGATATGGACAACCGGGAGGCATCTTTACCATAATCTACGATCAAGGGACCTTGAATAACGGGATTATTACTTTTCCGGTAGTGCACAACACCCCCGGACCTACCGCCGCTGACAACCGAAACGCCAGTCCCAATGCCATGGCCAACCCCTATCCATCTGCCATAGACGCCGATCTCTTTCTAATGGCAAACCCATTATTCAATGAAGTATATTTCTGGGAACATTTAACACCTCCCAGTCCGTCACTTCCCGGAGCAGGAAGTATGAATTTTAGCATGGAAGATATTTCTATGTATAACCTCATGGGTGGAACCGCAGCAGCTGCAGACCCATCGGGTACAAACACTCAGCCCAACGGAATCATTTCAACCGGGCAAGGCTTCGCCGTAAAGGCCATTGGGGCCGGGACCGCCACATTCAATAATAGCATGAGACTTACTAGCGGCAATACCACGCTACGCTCCATGTCGAACAAGGATAGAATATGGCTTAAGATACAAAGCGCCACCTATGCCTTGCAAAGCACCTGCCTTATTGGTTTTACAGAGGACGCAACCGATGCTATTGACGCAGGGTACGACAGTAATAGACTCGCTACCGTACTTTCAATATATTCAGGTATCGAAGGATCTGATGCCGAGTTGGGTATTCAGTCCTTAAGTCCTTTTGAAGACGAAAAAATCATCCCGGTAGGGTTTTCAACCTTAATCGACAAGAACACGGATTATAAAATTTTTCTTTCAGAAATAGATAGCGATATTCTCATCAATACCCCTGTCTATCTTTATGATACCTATCTGGACATTCTTGCACAGCTCAACAATAGTTCCTATAGTTTTGAAAGTGATTTAGGCAATTTTCCAGACCGTTTTAAAATCATTTTTGAACCCGAAAGTGTCCTTGGAATTCAAGAAAATCTCAATTCAAAAATCATAGTTTTTCCAAATCCAACCTCAGATCATATTTTCATCACAGGTCTTTCAGGAGATGTTCAGCTTACCCTTATAGATGCATTAGGAAGAACTGTATATACAGTGTCTGTACAAAACGATAATCATCCAAAAGTCTGGTTGCCGGAACTGCCCGCTGGAGTGTATACCCTATGGATGGAGTCAAACAACGAAAAAACAGCGAAAAAGGTGATTATTAATTAAGAATAGTAACACTCATGCCTGCACAGCCCATAAACATACGGCAGCGAACAAAAGAAAGGAAGGAATCTTCTGATACCGATCCGTGGCAAAATTTTCTCTGTAAACACTGTTTGGGAATTAAAAAAACGTTCGAGCTTCAGAAACTCATTTGATTCCGATCCATGTCAATAAAAAAACCTCAACGAACTCGTTGAGGTTTTTTTGTGCGGGCGAGAGGACTCGAACCTCCACACCTTGCGGCACCAGATCCTAAGTCTGGCGTGTCTACCAATTCCACCACGCCCGCGAACGTATTGGGGTGCAAATATAATCAAGAATTATAATTATCAAACAATCTTTCTCTCAAAATTACATCTTTTTGTACCTTCGTACTCCTTCAGAAATAATTTTTATGAAATACACGTTTACCTCACGTTCCCAAGAGCAAAAAATTAGCCAGGGACACTGCTTTTAAAGTAGGGAAAGAGATATAAAGAATGTATTCCAACGAACTAAAATACTATAAATGAAAAGTGCAAAACCGTACATTGAAGAACATAAACAACGATTCTTGAACGAACTTTTGGAACTGCTAAAGATCCCCTCCATTAGTGCCGATTCGGCCTATAAAGACGAAGTGATCAAAACAGCCCATGCTATTAAGGAAGCACTCCAAAAGGCAGGATGTGATACGGTAGAAATCTGTGAGACACCCGGCTACCCCATTGTGTTCGGAGAGAAGATCATCGATCCGAAACTACCTACTGTTCTTGTGTATGGCCATTACGATGTACAGCCACCGGATCCTTTAGACCTCTGGAATAGCCCGCCATTTGAACCGGTCATCAAAAAAACCGACTTGCATCCGGAAGGGGCGATCTTTGCCAGAGGCGCTTGTGACGATAAAGGACAAATGTACATGCACGTGAAAGCATTGGAGTTTATGACACGTACAGAGCAACTTCCTTGCAATGTAAAATTCATGATCGAAGGAGAAGAAGAAGTAGGGAGCGCAAGTCTTGGGTGGTTCGTAGAGCGAAACCGGGAAAAACTTGCTAACGATGTTAT
>NZ_CAXAXI010000040.1:0-17839 GCF_963972995.1 uncultured Altibacter sp. | reverse complement strand
CCGCCTAGCATATACATGCCATTGCTTCCCGTTGGAGTTCCGTAACTGGCAAAATCGACTGTAGTGACCACCGCTCCGGCCGGAAGGGTGATGGTAAGGTTTTGGTTCTCGTTCACTTGAGCGAAGGCAGTGCCTGTTTCTGAAAAACTTACGGAAGCAATGCCGCAGTTGTCGGTACTGGTTCCTGCCACATCGGAAGCATTTACGGTCACCATACCGGTAGTGTCAAGATTTGCGGTCGTATCAACGCAGGTGGCTGTTGGTGCCTCATTGTCTTCAACAGTCACGTCGAAGGTGCAGCTGCTTGAATTCCCTGAAGCATCGGTCGCAGTAGCGGTAACTTGCGTGGTGCCTACGGGGAAGGTGCTGCCACTTGGGGGATTGTAAGTAACGGTTGTTCCCGGGCAATTATCCGCAGCCGGACCGCTTCCCATATATTCAAAAGTTACCGTCATCGTCTGAGAAGGTGCGCCGCATGTTGCGGTCCCGGCACCACCCCAGTTAAAGTTGCCGATACATGGCCGCACTATGTATTCAGGATTTGGACAAGAACAAATAGAACTTGCTGCGCTCAGCTCAATACCCCCGCCGCAATTACCTGTTTGCCACGTACGACCGCCATCGGTAATACTGGTTGCAGTACCGTCACGTAAGGCATTTGCAATGGTAAGAACCGCTGCCGGATCGGTAATGGACACCCCTATAGGATCATTGGAGCCGCTAATGGTAGCTCTCGTATACGCATATCCCGGTAGTAACTGAGAGCGAAAGGATTGCCAAGTGCCACAGTCTGTGGATACAGCGTTGTTTATGAAGTTCGCAGTAAAGACAATACTATTCGGAGCTCCGTAAGTAACAACAGCGTCACAGCTTCCCGGATCGGTATCTACAGTAATATCAGCGGGACAGGTTAGAACAGGTGCGGTGTTGTCTACCACGGTCACAGTAGCTGTACAGGTATCGGTCTGACCCATGGTATCGGTTACGGTAAGGGTTACGGTATTGTCTCCCAAATTGGAACAATCGAAGGTATTCGGACTCACAGATAAGGTCACAGGACCTTCGTTATCATTCGATCCGCCATCCACATCGGCTCCCGTGATGGTTACCATCCCGCTGCTGTTTAGGGCTGCGGTGTAATTGGTACATACAGCCGTTGGCGGGGCGTCTGCCGCGACACCATTGACGATGATCTCGTCCCAATAGGCGGTGACATTACTCAAGTTATACACATGCATGATATCTACATCTGTAGCCGCCGTTTGGCGAAATGGAAAGTTGGTTTGTACAGTACTGCCATTGACGCGGATGTCAAAGGTCTTCGCTGTCCAGTTAAAGTTGGTCAGTTCCACATGGTACCATGTATTTACCGCTACGGGATACGTATAAGTTGTGCTGCTTACAAATTGTAAAAATCCGGTATTGAAATAAACAAAGGCGACGCCGTTGCCAAAGTTATTGTTATCCCCAAACACCATATAGCCGGAAGGGACGTTAACATTCGAAGATTTTACCCTCCAGGAAACTGAAGTAGGTTGAGAAGAAGGGAATGTAGTGCGCAAACCAGAATAATGACCGGAACTTCCCGTTTGTTGCAAACAGAAACTGCCTACTGCGGGTGCCGTGGTGGTAGCGGCTTGTACAGAGTAGCTTCCCACCCCCGCGGTCCAATTATTAATAGTACCCGATTCGAATCCATCGGTAAAGACTTGTGCCGTTCCCGAGGCCATCACCATCACAGTGAGTAGGAGGAAAGCGGAAAGTTTCGTTGCAAAAGTTGATTTGATATGGGGGGTACCCACAGAAAACAGCATGAAGGGGAAGACACTCTTCATGCAAGGTAATAGTGATCGCATAAGCAGAATTTGGTTAGTTATTTTGAAAAATTCGACCCGAAAGTACTACTTCAAAGCCAACAATCAAATAGGGGGTAGAGGAGAATTCCTACAAATAATTGATTTGCAGGATGCTAGCACTGTAAATTTAACACAATCTCTTGATTTTAAGAAGAGTGAGTGTTTCAACGGTAAATTGTGCAATACGTCGAATGAAAATAGTATAAGCTTTTGACAATCAATCACATGTATAACGTTCCTATACGTCTGCTGTGCATGAGTCACCGGGCATATAATCGTTTGAGAAAAGGGACTTAATTAGGCATTCTTGGTTTCCAATACCAACGGCTCTGTAATGCATACATCCTGAACATTTTGAAAGATCCCAAAAAGTTTTACGCACTCTTCCTTATGATAAAGTGCGCGTCCTGCGATTCGTATCCAAAGCAATTCATTCTCTTGTGTGATGGCCTGGATCCTGATATCAAATTGTTTCTTTTCTCCACTGAGTACCTTTGCTAATTCTTCTTGTACAATGTCTTGACTTTCCTTGGTATAATTTGATAAAGCAAAATCCAAAGTGATTTCCACATCTTCCGAAATTCCCAAGATCCTATATAGTTCCGGCGACCAATAGACCGCTCCCGTGGCTACTTCTAAATTCCAGTGCCCCATTCCAATAAGGCGATTCCCTTCTTCCAGAAATTGCTCCAATTCACGTTCGCGGGTTACGTCTTTGGCGATGGCATGGAGGACGCCTTGATGCGTATCATGTGCGATGGACCAGTCAATGTATAGGGCTTCTCCGTTGGGTCGTAACAAACGATTCTGAAAAGACACAGGTGTCTTAGACCGTTTCACTTTGGTTAAGAGGGATCGCGTGGCCTTTATGTCATCCGGATGTACTAAATTTTGAATGGGAGTTCCAAGTAGCTTGAGGCGGGAATACCCACTTACTTGAGAGAAAGCCTGATTCACTTTGCTAATGATCCCTTTTTCTGAAAGAATACACAGCATGTCCGGGACTAATTTAAGGTAGCTGCCGGTCTCGTGTTCCTGCTTTAACCGGTGAAGCGCTCCGCCGAAACGTTCTGCGAATTCAATGAGGAATCGGCGCAAGTAAACAAGGTTTTCCGGAGAGCGTTCGCCCATGAGTTGGATCACCCCTTGTATCCTACCTGCATAGAAGACAGGTACTGCCACAGCAAATTGAATGCGAGCACGCTTCGCCTCGTAGATACGGGTGAAGTTCTTGCAGTTGGCCATAGTATCCCATAGCTCCAGCTGTCCGGTTTTCCATGCCACACCGGGGAGACCATGACCTAAGGTGGTACTTTTAAATTTATTGATCCGAATAAAATTCTTAGCAGATTCTGTATCGTTGTGATGCGAAACTTCCAAGATCAATTTTTTATGATCAATGCTGCTTATCCATCCTTCGGCGATATCGAACTGCGTATAATCAAGTAAAGCTCTCAAAACAGCATCGTATCTCTTTCTGAAATTGTCCTGATCGTTCACCGAAGTGTTCATATTCAAATAAAAGTCCTTCTCCTTTAGTAAGAGCGTTTCCTGGGCAGCTTTACGTTCATTTCTCGGTGCTTTTCTATGAACATAGCGTACGAGGGATTTGGAGAGGCTTGAAACGTTCAATTCATCGGTAGTAAAGACATCGAAGGCGCCCCATTCATAATACCGCGCCAAAGCGGCCGGGGCAATAGACTTACCTATAATAACAACGGCGCATTCACTGTGTTTTCGTAGATGCTTCTTTACATCACGTTCAGTGACCCTCCCGTCGACATACCAAAAGATAACATGCGGGGAGAGCAAATGAGCCGGAAACTCATTCCGAAAATCTACCGAAGCGGGAGCCATGTGTAGGACTTCAAAAAAGGAGTGAAAGAATCCTTGCTGTGGTACTTTAAAATTGACTAGTAAAAAGTCTAATGAGGGTATCGTGGGGATACTCATGTTCTATAGATATTGGGGGGAGTTAGGTTATGTTCGCTGCAAATTTAGATAAAAAAGATAAATATTTATAGTTTTATACACACGCTAAAAAACATTTTATTAACAGTTTACCCTTATTTTAAGAAGATTGCACGCCCTAATAGACATACTTTTCGATCCTTCGGAATAAATTCAGGGAAACAGTATCTTAGTGGGGACTAAACTACCCTCTATGGATTATTTTGTGATTATCGCTATTCTAGTGACTTTAGCAGCACTCTTTGGCTACATCAATGTGCGCTACCTGAAACTGCCCAACACTATTGGGCTCATGCTCATCACTATTGTATTTACCTTAGGAATCTTTGCTTTGAGTTATGTGGATAGTACACTCCTCGATGCCGAAAAGTACATCATTACGCAGATCGACTTTAAGAGTGTGCTCCTCGACATCATGCTGAGCTTCCTGCTCTTTGCCGGGGCTTTACACACCAATTTCCAGCAGTTGAAAGTGCAGCGATGGCCTGTACTCATCTTTGCGACTTTTGGTGTATTGGTATCCACCTTTTTGGTAGGTACCGTCATGTATTTTGTATTGCAACTCCTGGGCCTGGAAGTGGCTTATATTTATTGCCTGCTCTTTGGAGCATTGATATCACCTACCGACCCCATTGCGGTACTCGGAATTCTTAAAAAAGCAGGCGTTCCCAAAAAACTGGAGACCAAGATCGTGGGAGAGTCCCTCTTTAACGATGGCGTGGGGGTAGTAATTTTCCTGACTATTTTTCAGATTGCCAGCATGGGGGCCGAGGGAAGTATCGATCCAATGGATATTATTGTGTTGTTCTCACAGGAAGTGCTTGGCGGTATACTGCTGGGGCTACTGCTAGGCTGGATCACCTACCGACTCATGCGCTCCATAGACGATTACGATATTGAAGTGATTATTACGCTGGCCGCGGTGATGGGCGGTACCGTGGTCGCGCAAAGCTTACACCTGTCGGCTCCCCTTGCTATGGTCACCACCGGGTTGATCGTAGGGAATGATACCGTGCGAGCTTCTACCATGTCGGAGATAACCGAGACCTACGTAGACAAGTTCTGGGAGCTCATTGATATACTACTCAATACCATTCTGTTCGTTCTTATTGGGATGGAGATGTTGGTGCTCACCTTTGAAGGTAACTACATAGTGGCCGGGTTGCTTGCCATACCCATTATCTTGGCCTGCAGGTATAGTTCGCTTGTATTGCCCATTGCATTCTTCAAAGACCGACTCGCCTTTGTGCCTAAGACCAATCTTATAATGACCTGGGGTGGTCTTCGTGGCGGTATCTCCATTGCATTGGCCTTGGGGCTCACACAGGAGATGCATCGTGATCTGTTCTTAGTAATTACCTATGTGGTGGTAGTATTCTCCATTCTCGTGCAAGGGCTTACCGTGGAAAAATTGGTGAAATATCTGGCAACACGCGGGGTAATGAAGGAAAAGGCCGGAGGATAGAAGTGGGAAGCGGGAAGATGGAAGACGGGGTGTTGAGAATAGAGTAGTGAATAATGTTGGACCAACAGAAATACACTATAAGATGCCTCGCTTCCTTTGGAATGACAGGCTAATCCAATCATCCGGTAATCCAACCATCCAACCCTGCCGCCATCCAACCAAAATAACCCGTATCTTTGTAAAAAATTCGTTTTATGGCACACAAGGCTGGTTTTGTCAACATTATCGGAAATCCCAATGTGGGAAAGAGTACCCTTATGAATGCCTTTGTAGGGGAGCGGCTTTCTATCATAACCTCTAAAGCACAGACCACCCGCCACAGAATCTTGGGGATTGTGAACGGGGAGGATTTTCAAATGATTCTAAGCGATACGCCCGGTATCATCAAGCCTGCCTATGAACTCCAGGAGAGCATGATGGGGTT
Organism: uncultured Altibacter sp.; assembly: GCF_963972995.1. NCBI lineage: Bacteria > Pseudomonadati > Bacteroidota > Flavobacteriia > Flavobacteriales > Flavobacteriaceae > Altibacter > uncultured Altibacter sp. The sequence continues at coordinate 12,123 of NZ_CAXAXI010000040.1, read as the reverse complement.
TGTAAAGTCGGCTTTTGAGGATGCCGATGTGCTGCTGTATCTTGTGGAACTGGGAGAAAAAGAATTGAAAGATGAAGCATTTTTTCAGAAGATCACTTCAGCCAAAATACCGGTATTGCTGCTCATCAACAAGATCGATAAGGGAAATGAGGAATTGTTGGAAGCCTCTTTGAAACTTTGGCAAGAAAAAGTGCCTAATGCTGAAATCTTTGCCATCTCAGCCCTTCAAAATTTTGGTGTTGCCGAAGTCTTTACTCGAATTCTGGAACTGCTGCCGGAGTCTCCGCCTTTTTATCCCAAAGACCAATTGACCGATAAGCCCGAACGATTCTTCGTAAACGAGACCATAAGGGAGAAGATCTTATTGCATTATAAGAAAGAGATTCCGTATTCCGTAGAGATAGAAACCGAAGAATTCTTTGAAGAAGAAGACATTATTCGCATGCGCAGTGTGATCATGGTGGAGCGGGAAACCCAAAAAGGCATAATCATAGGTCATAAAGGAGCCGCACTGAAGCGGGTGGGTATTGAGGCACGCAAGGACTTAGAAAAATTCTTCGGAAAACAAGTGCATCTGGAGCTCTATGTAAAAGTCAATAAGAATTGGCGCAGCGATGCACGACAACTACGCAGATTTGGGTATAATTAGGAGCTAGGAGCTAGGAGCTAGGAGCTAGGAGCTAGGAGCTAGGAGCTAAAAGCTAAAAGTTAGGAGTTAGGTGTTTAAGTGTGATGCGAACTGCCGAATAATTAAATTTGGATTATGGGAAACTATGTGGGTCTGCTTTTATTAGTGTTCTCAATAAACGCTTGTGGTGTTCGTGTGAATACCGAGAAAGAGATCTTTAGGTATATAAATGTACACCGAGCGTATGGAACGATTTATTTGGGTACTCAAAAGAGTGATCTTGAACATCTTATGGAAAAGCGTGACGGAGGTTATTATTTGCGGAATGATGTATTTGGAATGGCGCAGGAAATAGCATTGGTCTTTAACGTCAAGAAAGAACTTGAAAAATTTGTATTCACCTATGCCTCGTCTTGGAACAGAAGATCTGAAATAGCCGATTATACAGAAGATCTGGGAACCCCTATAATTAAAGGCGATTCAATTATTTGGAACGATGGTAAAACACAATTTCGTATATATACGGAAGGCGGTGTACACTACGCAGAACTTTCCGATCTGTAAAAACGTACAAAGGAGTGGATCACGCAGGGAAAGGATCTTTTTCCGAAGGAATAGAACGTGAGGGTGTTTTTCCGGAAAGTACTTCTTCCATAAAAGCATGCAGCGCTTGCATTTCTTTGCTTCCTGCCGTTTTACCCATCTTTCCGGCGAAATAGAATACCACCCATAGAGCGATCAAGAGTACCATGACCCCCAACTGCAGCCCGTAAGGAATGTCCAAGGCATAGTTGCTATAGGCCCAAATCCCAAATCCGATAAAAAGTGTGGCCACACCAAAGTGCAGGAACATGAACAAGGTCCAAACCGTTGGATTAGGACCAAAGAGACCAAAGAGCTCACTTTCGTCATCTGAAACAGACCGCACCTCCAAATGTAATTGCGGAGACCAGAAGTGTTGCTTGTGTTTGGGGATACGAATAAACACATGATCGTCCACCCGTGAAATGATGAATTGCGTTGCTGCCGCACGCGCCTCCTCAAAGGCTTTCAATACATCTTCGTTGGTGTGCGGAAGCCTTCTGCGAAAACGCGGTCGAAGGACGATATCGTTGGATAGTGCCATCTGAACAGGATTGAGCCTGTCAATTTATTCTTTTTTTCTGAATCAATTACTGACAAGCGTCAGTCGTCCATAAAAAAAGCGTTATTTTTGCACCCTAAATAAATCACCATGAGTATTGTTGCGATCGTAGGAAGGCCCAATGTAGGTAAATCAACCTTTTTCAATAGGTTGATCCAACGCCGAGAAGCCATTGTAGATGCCGTGAGCGGAGTGACGCGTGATCGACATTACGGGAAAAGTGACTGGAACGGAAAGAAATTCTCCTTGATCGATACCGGAGGGTATGTCAAAGGGAGTGACGATATCTTTGAAGCGGAGATCGACAAACAAGTTGAATTGGCGATCGATGAGGCCGATGCCATTATTTTTATGGTGGATGTGGAGACCGGGGTGACCGGAATGGACGAAGACGTTGCTAAATTACTTCGTAAATCACAAAAGCCCGTATTCCTTGCTGTTAATAAAGTAGATAGTGCGACTCGAGTGAACGATGCGCTGGAATTTTATGCCTTGGGCTTTGAGAACCAGTATAATCTGTCCAGTATTAGTGGTAGTGGAACCGGGGATCTTTTGGACGATTTGGTGAAAGTATTACCCGAAGCTCCCGATAAGGAGGAAGATGAATTGCCCCGCTTTGCTGTGGTAGGCCGACCCAATGCAGGAAAATCTTCTTTCATCAATGCCTTGATAGGAGAAGATCGGTATATAGTGACCGATGTTGCAGGAACCACCCGTGACAGTATGGATACCAAGTACAATCGGTTTGGGTTTGAATTCAATCTTGTGGATACCGCCGGTATCCGAAAGAAGAGCAAGGTCAAAGAAGACCTTGAGTTCTACTCGGTGATGCGCAGTGTTCGTGCTATTGAGCATTGTGATGTGGTTGTGCTGGTCTTTGATGCCACACGCGGATTCGACGGCCAAGTTCAGAATATCTTTTGGTTGGCTCACCGTAATAATAAAGGGATCGTGATCTTGGCCAATAAATGGGATCTGGTAGAAAAGGACAATCACAGTGTGAAAGATTTTGAAAAGTACGTTCGCGAACAATGTGAGCCTTTTGTAGATGTTCCCATTGTTTTCATTTCGGCATTAACCAAACAGCGTATCTATAAAGCCATAGAAACTGCGGTTGAAGTCTATGAGAACCGCACCAAAAAAGTAAAGACCAGTGTGCTTAATGAAGTGATGTTACCAATTATACAGGCGTATCCTCCCCCACAACACAAAGGAAAGTACGTTAAGATCAAGTTTTGCACACAATTACCTACGCCGTATCCTAGCTTTGTGTTCTTCGCAAATTTGCCGCAATATGTAAAGGATCCGTATAAGCGTTTTCTCGAGAATAAACTTCGTGAGAATTTCGACTTTACCGGTGCTCCCGTTACGGTATACATACGGAAGAAGTAGAAAGAGATACGTGGGTTACTATAATTGCTTGTTAGGTTCAATCTGAATCGTGCAATCCGGACATTTCCCCATAAAGAAAATACGGTTATTGAGTATATACTCTTTTTTTGAACATTGTTTTCTTCGGAAGGGTAGCCCTCATAAAATTATTGTCCTAAAAATCGCACAATTCTTTCCGTATTTCAGACGTCAAAATATGTACGATTATAATGACAGAAAATACGGTATCGTGTTGAAAATCATATATTCTAGCTTGCTGTTTTCTATGCGTTATTTGTAAGATATTTCTGAAAATTTGATCGTTTTCAGCGTATTCTGTTAAAATTTAATGCATTACATCGTATTTATTTGCACTTAATCGTTTTTTTCGTGTATACTTGTTCAGATACTTTCAAAAGCCCCTAACTCATGAAACACGATCTACACCCCTATAAATCAGTTTATTCTTACGCGAAAACAGTATCCATCCAAAGGCTGTTTTTGAAACTCATTTCTTCTATTTACATTTATCAATTCGCCCAAAAATAAACGCGCATTTAGCTCCCTCTAATGGTACGTAAGTTATCGATACTACTTCTTCTGGTACTGCTCTTTGGCTCCTATTGTGAAGCCCAGGTACAAGCACCCTTTACCGTGCGGTTCAGCGAGTCTATGGAAGGGGATTTTACGATCATAGGGAACAACATGATCTCCCGAACCCCTACGGGAAATTTCAACGGCGGGGGCGATAACCATAATTTCTTTAACAATGTTTATGTAGATATAGACAGCGATCCTGCTACCTTCAATTCCAGTAGTGCGAACTTTAGTAACCCAAATGTATCGCTTTCATGTATCTCTGTCTTCAAAGCCTATCTGTATTGGGCTGCTGCCGATACAGAGCAAAGTGGGGGAGGTGATAATCAGCCGGGTTGGAATTTTGACCAGGTTAAATTGATGCTACCGGGCGAAACCACCTACACCACCATCACGGCCGATGAAGTGCTGTTCCGTGGTCGAAACTCACATTTTAGTAATGACCCCTACATTTGTGTAAAGGATATTTCTGCGGAAGTAACCGCGTTGACCAACAAGTACGGAACCTATCAAGTTGCCAATGTCGAAGCGAAAGAAGGGTATCTTACACATAGTGACTCCGGGACTTCGGGTGGCTGGCAGATCGTATTTGTATATGAAAGTCCCGAATTACCCGCAAAGAACATCTCTTTGTTTGATGGGTATGCGCATGTGACCTCTTTCATGAATAATTTTGACATCAATTTCAGTGGGTTCCAGACCACGCCCTCAGGGCCCGTGAACGCCAATATGATCATCGGGGCACTCGAAGGGGACCGCAATTTGTCCGGAGACCGTCTTCAGATCTTGAATACTTCTAATAACTTTGTAAACCTGACAGCACCCTCCCGAGGCGCGAACAATTTCTTTAACAGTCGCATTACCGTAGGGGGAGGTGATTTTACCGATAGAAACCCCGCCAGTACCAATACCCTTGGCTTTGATGCCGCCGTATTTCCATTGGACAACCCCGGGAATACGATCATCGGGAACAATCAAACCAGCGCAACCCTTCGGCTTACCTCCAATCAAGAAGTGTATGGATTGTACCTACTGGGGTTGGCTGTAGAGATCTATCGTCCCAATTTGCAACCCATGACGGTAACACAAACGGCGGGGACGAACCCTGCTAATCCCGGGGATGCTCTTGCTTTTAATTTAAGCTTTGCAAATAACGGAAACGATAACGCTGTAGGTGTTTCCATAGAAACCACGATTCCGCCACAAACTACATTACAGCCCATTGGCGCCTTGCCTAACGGGATCACACATACCTACGATGTGCCTTCGGGGCTGCTTACCTTTAACATTCCGGACGGTGTTTTGGATATAGGCGATCCGGTGGTGAACATCCCCATTCAGTTGCAGATCAACAATGCCTGTTATTTTTTAGAAGATGATTGCAATCTCTCTTTCGACCTTCAGTTCACTGCTACCTATACCGGAGCCACGAGTGCACAACAGATCATTAGTAACAGTACATCCGATCCTGCATCTTGCGAGGCATTACCCTATAGCGTCACCGTCAATCAGCCTGTCGCGAATTGGGCAACGGCACCAAATGCGTTGGATGCGCTTGTGGATTGTGATGATCCTGCTGCCTTAGCAGCTGCTCAGACACTTTTCCCGGTACCCGATATATGTACATTTACACTAAACAAGACTTCCGGACCCTTTGTGGCAGGAGGATGTCCTAATACCGGAACCTATACCAATACCTGGAACTTTACAGATGCTTGTGGGGTCACCATTGCTGACTTTGTTCAGACCATTACCGTTACTGACACCACGCCCCCTACTGCCAGTAACCCGGCGACCCTTCAAGTAGCCTGTAGTTCCAATATCCCTGCGCCCGATACGTCGGTTGTAACAGATGCAGCCGACAACTGTTCGGTGCCCGTAGTGACCTTTGTTTCTGAATCATCTAATAATCAAACGTGCCCCGAAACCATTACCCGCACCTATCGCGTCGCCGATGCCTGCGGAAATGCGATCACGGTAACACAACTGATTATTGTTAACGACACTATTTTTCCAACAGCTTCAAATCCGCCAACGGTCAATGTTAGTTGTGCCGCAGACATTCCGGCTCCGGATACAAGTGTGGTGACCGATGCGGCCGATAACTGTGCGCCACCGGTGGTTGCCTTTGTTTCGGATGTTAGCGATAACGGCGGTTGTCCGGAGACCATAACCCGAACGTATAGTGTGACCGATTCCTGCGGAAATGCGATCACGGTAACACAACTCCTTATCATCAATGACGATGTAGTTCCTACGGCCAGTGACCCTGCTACGATTACCGTACAGTGTGTGGATGACATCCCGCTACCCGATATAAGCGTGGTGACCGATGCGGCTGACAATTGTTCAACACCCGTTGTAGCTTTTGTCTCCGATGTGTCCGACAACCAGTCGTGCCCGGAAACCATTACCCGAACGTACAGTGTGACCGATGCCTGCGGAAACGCGATCAATGTAAACCAGTTGATCGTTGTGCATGATGATATTCCGCCTGTAGCGAATAATCCGGCGCCTCTCTCGGTGTCCTGTGTAGACGATATACCAGAGTATGATACCGGTGTGGTAGAAGCTTCAGATAATTGTTCTCTACCTATTGTTACCTTCGTTTCCGATGTCTCCGATAATCAGTCATGCCCGGAAACCATCACCCGAACGTATAGTGTGACCGATGCCTGTGATAACACCATATTTGTTACCCAGTTGATCATCGTCAATGATGAAGTTGCTCCTACCGCCAGTACACCTGCGCCTATACAAGTTCAGTGTGTTGACGATGTGCCGGCACCTAACGTACATGTGATCGCTGATGCTTCAGATAATTGTTCGGTACCTTTGGTGACCTTCGTAGGAGAAACAACGAATAACGGAGGCTGTCCTGAAACCATAACACGTACCTACCGAGTCACCGATGCCTGTGATAATGCGATCGAGGTCCAACACACCATTATCATTCAGGATGATACACCACCGGTATTGGTAAATACGTACGATGCCGAGGTTTTTATTGCCTGTGCGCAATTGCCCGATGTTCCCGAACTGGAATTTGCAGATAATTGTACCGCGCAACCCCGGGTGGTCTTTTCCGAAGAAATGACAAACATTACCGATGAAGGTTATGACGTCGTCCGGGATTGGACCGTTGCCGACGATTGTAATAATGAGAGTCGATTTACGCAAACCATCCATGTACGCTCAGCAGTAGAAGTTGCGTCTCAGTCCATTCGTGTATGTGCTACCGATCCACCCTTCGATCTCACTACTTTTATTGAGAATGCAGATCCTGATGCCGGAGCATGGGAGAGTAGTACAATGGAGTTGCTGGACGGGACAGTGTTCGATCCTTCCGTAGCAGGAACGGGCGAGTATGAATTTATCTATACGTATGAAGAAGATGAGTGTTCCTGGACAACGATGCTTCGCATCTCTGTAAACAACGCCTGTGCCGATGGTCCTTGTATCGCTTCAAAGGAAGATATTACCATTTCAAAATTGGTCACTGCCAACAACGATGGCTTCAATGATTTCTTTGAAGTGGATTATATTCTGAACCCTGCCAATTCTGAGCCTTGTGATATCTCGGTGAGGGTAGAGATCTTTAATAGATGGGGTGCGAAAGTGTTCAGCGATATGAACTACACCAACGATTGGAATGGTACGTCACCATCGGGTGCTCTAGGAAATGCAGGCGTATTGCCTTCGGGAACTTATTACTATCTGGTCACCCTTCAGAATAGCGGATACGACACGATACAAGGATTCATATTATTGGGAACCGATTAATGAAACAACTGCGTCACATAGCGATCCTGGCATTGCTCTTAGGACTTCCGGTCTTGGGAACGGCACAGCAGTTGCCACAGTTCTCGCAGTATATGTATAACACCATTTCAGTGAATCCTGCTTATGCGGGTTCGCGCGAGGTATTGGTCGTCAATCTGCTTAACCGGAATCAGTGGTTAGGAATTGACGGAGCTCCGGTAACCCAAACCTTATCGGCACATTCATCCATTCCCGGCACAAAATTGGGAGTGGGCTTGTCGGTGATCAATGATAAGCTTGGTTATGAAAAGACGACATATTTGTCAACAGCCGTTTCATACACCATCGATCTGGATCCCTACGATGAGTACAAGCTTGCTTTTGGAGTGCAGGCAGGCTTTAGACGATACACCATTGATGAGGAACTGTTATTGGACCCGGACGCTGCGAACGATCCGTTCTTACAGCATTTGGATCCGTCGTGGAATCCCAATGTGGGCGCAGGAGTCTACTTTAGAGGTGATTCCTTTTACTTGGGACTATCGGCGCCAAAACTATTGAGCTATGGAACCACTTCCGAATATGCCGATCTCGACAAGGTAAGTTACTTTTTGAACGGGGGATATCTATTCGATGTAAACCCTAATTTGAAGTTTAAGCCTTCATTCCTTATAAAATATGTAAATGGAGCCCCGATCTCTTTTGACTTCTCTTCCATGTTCTACATCAATGAGAATGTATGGTTAGGAGGGATGTACCGATATTCCGACTCGTTTGGAGCGATCGTGAACTTCAGGATCACCGAAGGTCTTTCGATAGGGTATGCGTACGATTATATTACCTCGAACCTGCGCGTAGGTACGTCCGGTTCTCATGAATTGATGTTGAACTACGAATTTGAATTCCCCAAGCCGCGTTGTAAGTGTAAAGATCTTTATAATTAAGGTTGTTCTAAAAAGGGGACGTTGAGTTTTGTAAAAAATGTCTTGTTATGAGCTGTAACTAGAGAACTTATTTACCAACTACCACTGGCACCACCACCGCCAAAGCCTCCTCCGCCGAAGCCGCCACCAAAGCCTCCTCCGCCACTATAGCCACCTCCTCCTCCGAAACCGCCGGTTCGTCCTGCATTGCTAAGAATGATCACATCCCAAATGCTGCCGCCGCCGCTGCCTTTACCTTTATTATCGCCGTCGTTCTTTCTGCCGCGTGACATCAGGATGATGAACCCTACAAAAATGAGCAGTATGATAATCCATCCAAAATTATAACCCACCTCTCTGCCAAAATTGCGATCTTCTGTAAATTCTCCGTTCAAGGCTGCAAAGATCGCAGTCGTTCCTTTATCCAAGCCGGTATAATAATCTCCTTTTTTAAATTCAGGGATAATGACCCTGTTAATGATACGTTCCGCCATGAGATCGGTAAGTCGGTATTCTATGCCGTACCCCGTATTGATATCGATGGTTCGATCATCTCTGGCCAGGAGTATCAAAATACCGTTGTCTTCATCTGCCTGCCCAATGCCCCATTTCTGTCCCCATCTGGCACCTAAGAGTGAAATATCTTCTCCTTTGGTGGTGCTAATTATTGCAACTACTATCTGCGTTGACGTAGTGTCAGCGTAGTTCTTAAGTTTAGATTGGAGTTGTAGCTGTTGGTCTTTGGAAAGAAGATCAATATAATCGTAAACCGCTTTTTGCAGTTCCGGTTTTTCCGGAATCGTAAATTGTGCCGAAAGCGTTGCCGTCGTCGCTACGGAAGCGATCAGAAAAATTACAAGGCAATATGTACGATATATATTGATTGGTTAATTAAATATTAGATTATTGAATTTTTGAGGGATCAATCCCATGTTTACAGCGTTTCTACCCAACCGAAATGTCATCCGGTAATTCATTGCGGTCATTTTTGGAATAAGGGAAATGCTTTTTAAGTTGCTCACCTGCTTTTAGGATCCCATCCACAAGTCCTTGCTTCATATTCCCTTTTTTAAACTGTGCGATGATCGCATCGTTGGTTGTTTCCCAAAAATGGGGCGGCACCACATCATTGATCCCCTTATCGCCCATGATCACAAGTGTACGGTCTTCAACGGCCACGTAAATTAGTACGCCATTACTACGTTTGGTATTGTCCATGTGCAGGAAATCGAATACCTCGGCAGCTCGATCGAACGCATCGATCTTGCTATAGGGTTCCAAATGCACGCGGATCTCCCCGGAGGTATTAGTTTCCGCTACACGAATGGCTTCGATCACTTCGCGTTCTTCCGCCTGGCTTAAGAAATCTTCTACTTTCGACATCGCTATTCCTCCCCGAAATCAAATTCCACATCGGGTGCATTCTCGCTACCTTCTTCAGCTTCGTAATATGCCTTGGCATCAAAGCCCAAGATCCCTGCTGCCATGTTGGTAGGGAACAACCGTATCTCTGAATTGAAATCTCGTGCTACTTCATTGTATCTATTTCGTTCTACATTAATGCGATTCTCGGTACGTTCCAGTTCGTTGATCAATTCCTTGAAGTTCTCATTCGCCTTTAGGTCTGGATATCGTTCAAATACTGCCAGAAGTCGGGATAAGGCCGAGGTTAGTCCGGATTGCGCCTGCTGGAACTGCTCCAATTGCTGAGGTGTGATATTGGTGGGGTCGATCTGGATGGAAGTTGCCTTACTGCGTGCTTCGGTTACTTGTACCAAGGTCTCTTGTTCGAATTCGGCGTATCCTTTGGCTGTATTGACAATATTCGGAATAAGGTCTGCACGCCGTTGATAGGAGCTTTCGACATTCGCCCATTGCGAAGCTACATTCTCTTCCATGGGTACAAGCTTGTTGTTTACACTGGCAAACCAAGCCCCTGCCAGCAATACAAGGCCGAGGATAATAATGATGGGTATCCACTTTTTCATGGGAAATATTGTTTAAAGTTGGTCTTTTATTTTCTGAAGTTCTACTTTTATCGATTCTAATTTACGAATAATCTCAAACCGGTCAAGTGTTTTCTGCTTGTTTTCCTTCAGATGAATTTTAGCCCCTTCGAGGGTGAATCCACGTTCCTTTACCAAATGATAGATAAGTTCCAAATGCTTGATGTCCTGAGGAGTGAACTTACGGTTTCCTTTCGCATTCTTTTTAGGCTGAAGCACGTCGAATTCCTTTTCCCAGAAACGAATGAGGGAGGTATTCACATCGAACGCTTCGGCTACTTCGCCAATGCTGTAATATCTTTTTTCCGGCAGTTCGATGTGCATTTTTTTGTGTTGTGTTTTTATTAGCGGTGCACCAAGTGTCTTAATGCAGATAAACGTAACTATAAATTTCTACATTTCGTTAAACATCAACCATTAATCCAATGATTGGTTCTCTTCCTGAGCTTTTTTAAGCATTTGTGCAAACTCTTCCGGAGTGAGGTTTCCGTAGTAGAAATTAATAGGATTAATTCGTTCGCCGTCCTTAAAGATCTCGTAATGTAAGTGAGGGGCTTCCGAGCGTCCCGTACTTCCCACAAAACCAATGAGATCTCCTCGTTTCACTGTTTGCCCTACGCGAACATTGTATTTATACAAATGGGCATACAGGCTTTCGTACCCGTATCCATGATCAATGCGAATATGATTTCCGTAACCGGTGGCCGTATTATCTGCCCGAACAATGCGCCCATCTCCTGAAGCATAGACCGGTGTGCCCCGAGGGGCGGTAAAATCCATCCCAAAATGGAATTTGGTCGCTTTGGTAAATGGGTCGGTACGATATCCAAACCCGGAAGCTACCCGTGTGAGGTCTTCATTCTTAACAGGTTGGATGGCAGGAATAGCGACTAATAGCTTTTCTTTCTCTACTGCGAGCTGTGCGATCTCGTCGAGGGAGCGGGACTGCACGACAATCTGTTTTGTCAATATGTCCAAGCGCTTACTGGACGAAATGATTAGCTTCGAATTGTCGAAACCTTCCAGATCCTTATAACGGTTCACCCCTCCAAATCCGGCTTTACGCTGTTCATCGGGGATGGGGTTTGCTTCAAAATAAACACGATAGAGGTTGTTGTCTCGATCGGCCACTTCGGCGAGTACGGTTTCGGCCTGCGCCATTTTTTTATTAAGGATCTCGAATTGTAGTTCCATGTTGGCCAATTCGCGCTGCAATGCTTTCTCTTTAGGAGTTTCTACATAGGGAAGGTTGATATACACCAAGAGCAGTAAAAATCCGCTTAAGAGCATACCTACAAGGCTCAGTAAGAAGATGCCAAGTCTTCTTCCTTTTTTCTTTTCAATTTTGCGATAGGAAAGGGTTTCACTATCGTAGTAATATTTAACCTTAGACATACGTTAAAAAAACTTATTTTTGCTCGTTGATAGGTTATGCTAACAGGTACGTAACGTACTGCAAATATAGAAATTGTTTCGCGCATAGCCCTAACTTATAATTTCAGTAGCGCAAAACCGTATGAAGTCCAAGGAAATACGTTCCAAATTTTTACAATTCTTTCAGTCGAAATCCCATGCCATCGTGCCTTCAGCACCCATGGTCATTAAGGATGATCCTACCCTTATGTTCACCAATGCGGGGATGAACCAATTCAAAGAATATTTTTTAGGCAACAGCATTTCAAAGAACGACCG
>NZ_CAXAXI010000039.1:0-17851 GCF_963972995.1 uncultured Altibacter sp. | reverse complement strand
GCTGTTGTACCGGCAGGTGATTCTAAGGTAATTACAAGATCTCCTACCCATGTGTGGGTGATATCCATATCCACGTTCAAATCTGTGATTGTAAAATCATCTGCCACAGTAAGCGTGGTAGAAGCACCTACAGGATCGTTATCCGGAATCGCCAATGCTGGCGTATCAGACACAGTATCCATAAGGATTGGGATCGTTGGGCCCACACAGGTAATTACCGGTGCTGTTGCATCGATCACGTTTACGGTAGCGATACAACTAGTAGAATTTCCACTGTTATCGGTAACAAATACTTCCACTTGATTCTCTCCTAATTGTGAGCAGTCAAAACTAACCGTAGTATCAACAATAGGCGCAAAGGTAATACAGTAGCTGTTCAACGTTCCTGAATCACCACCGGCATCATCAGTAATATTCAAGGTCCAGTCACCAGTGATAGACTCACCAGCGAATACAGTATTGAACAATCCACCTTCAGCTTGGAAATCAGGCTGAATGGATGCTGCATCATTAAAATCATCGACCAAGTTGGCAGAGGTATCTGTGAACACTAGGGTCGCTGCGGTATCCAATCCGGTGCTTCCACCATCATCGAGCATCACATCTACTGTCGTTCCGTTAGGAGATGTGAGTGTCATATCAATATCCGATGCCCAAGTATGTTGAATGTTCACCTCTATATTTCCGAAGGTATAATCAGTTCCAATAACTCCTGCATCTGCTACGGTAGCGATAGATGGATTCATTGGTCCGGAAGTTGTTCCAGGCGCTCCGGCAGGAATTCCTTCCGGCGCATTACCACATTCGGTCACGTTCATTGCAGAAGCAGGACCGCCCACAGTTACTATAAAACTACATGCTTCTGTAACACTAGACAATAGCATGGACGCATCGATCGTAGCGTTTCCGCTCGCATCTAACACTACGTCAAACGGTGGTGATGTAGCCAATTCATAATCCAATTGGAAGTTATCTACACCGGCCCCCCATGCAAAGTCGTCTTCGTCATCATAGGTAAAACGTACTTGGAAATCGGCATTTGCAAAAGGAAGCATATCTAGTACGCCAGAATTAGTAGGCGCAGTATCTACATCTGTAAACAATATTTGTTGCCAAGCGGCACCATCCCAAACATCAACTGCAAAAGTACCTGAGGTCACAAATACCTGCATAGAGTAATCAAATGACAGATTCGCTGTTATAGCTCCGGTAATATCATATACAGGAGATAAAAGTTGCACTGTGTTATCTAATTCACCGCCACCTGCAGCGTCATCGTCAAAAATAGCCGCATTGGTAGGAAAGTCTGCTCCACCAGGCATCACACCAGAACCAAATTCCCAATCAAAACCACCAGATACCACAACAGTCGACCATCCAGCAGGAATCGTAGCAGCCTCGAAATCTTCTGTTACAGAAACAATACCCGGCTCTCCCTGACAAACGATCACAGGTGCGGTATTGTCTTCAACAGTAACAATGGCGGTACACATGGTCGAATTTCCTTGTGCATCAGTAACAGTTAAAGTTACTGTGTTGTCTCCAACATTAGAGCAGGTAAACATGTTTGGTGTAACCGTTGACGATACGATACCACAGTTATCTGAAGATCCATTATCGATATCGGCTGCAGTAATCGAAGCCGTACCGGTTACAGGATCCAATTCAATCGTGATATCCTGACATACAGCCACAGGTGGCTCATTGTCGGTCACAGTTACCGTGAACTGACAGGTAGACGTATTTCCATCACTGTCGGTCGCTGAGAATTCCACAACGGTCACCCCTGTTGGGAATGCACTACCACTGGCAGGTCCCATGGTTTGGGTGGTTGGAATAGGACCGTCCTCTGCGTCAATAGCAACGGCAGGTGTAAAGTTCACCACCGCCGAACATTGACCCGGATCGGTGTTGGCCGTCGCGTTAGGCGGACAAGCGATCATTGGAGGGAATCCCACCGAACCTACAACCGTAAAAGCCCAAGCACGAAAATTTCCTCCGTCTCCACCTGCTAAATCGGTAATAGATAACGTCCAGTTACCTAAGGTACTTTTCCCATTAAATGCGGAGAGTGGATTAGCCGGAGTACGTGTACCGGAAATCGCCCAAGTAGTTGGAGGATTCGTAGTAGATGCAGAAGTTACACACTGACCCTGAACCGGCGACCCGGCAGCATCATCTAAGATCACATCGATGTTGTTCTGAGAACATCCACCTGTACCATTTAAGGGACGATCTAAAACCGTAACGGTTGTACCATCCGGTCCTTGCAGCGTTATCCTCAAGTCACCAACCCACGTGTGGGCAATGTCAAGATCTAAATTTAAGTCTGCAACAATAATGTTATCCGGCACATTTATAACATTTGTATACGTCACATTACCCGTGGTGGTAATGGGCGTACCGGGTGTCGCCGAATACGTTTGTGCATACGATTGCCATGTGAAACACATTGCAATCAGCATTAAAAAGATTAAAGTAATTTTTTTCATGAATTCATAATTTAAATTAATTTGATGTTGTTAAAACGATGTTAAGGTACTACAATTTTTCATCTCCAAAAAAAAAAATTATTCTAAACAGATAAATTCGACAACTAACTTAAATTCCCGACAAATAGTAAGTTAACAACCTCATATTTTTTGAAAGGATCAATCTATTGCAATAAATCCTTTTTCTATATTTGTTAAAATATCGTTAAACCGATTCCTATGAATACTAAATTTTTCTTCTCTCTTTTCTTACTTATTATTTTTAGTTGCTCGGAATCTCCTTCCGAAGCAAAAAAAGACGGCACGCTTACCGATGGTGCGGATACTCTTTTTACTAAAATCACAGAAGATCAATCCGGGATTACCTTCAAAAATGTGATCACACAAACGGTGGACTTCAACTTTATGAATTATATGTATATCTACACCGGTGCCGGCGTGGCTGTGGGAGATATTGACAATGACGGTTTGGAGGATATTTACTTCGTTTCCAACTTCGGCCCTAACAAACTATACAAGAATAAAGGTAACTTTGAATTTGAAGATATCACTGTTACAGCCAAAGCCCAAGATTATTCCGGGTTTTCCACCGGGGTTACCATGTTGGATATCAACAATGATGGATATTTAGACATTTATGTGTGTAAGGCCGGATCTTTAAAGGATGATGATGTAAGACGAAACCTTCTTTTTATAAATCAGAAGGACGGAACCTTCAGTGAAGCAGCAAAGACCTGGGGCCTTGATGATCCCGGATACAGCACTCAAGCCTATCCTTTGGACTATGACAAGGATGGCGATCTAGACCTATATGTGGTAAACCACCGCTATGACTTTCAGAACAATGGAACCATTAGTGGAGACATTCAACGACAAATAGAAGAGACCACCAGCGATCACTTGTACCGTAATGACGGAAACCGCTTCACCAAGGTGACCCGTGAGGCCGGTCTTTACAACAAAGCTTGGGGATTGAGCGCCGTAATTTCCGACTTCAATGAAGACGGCTGGGAGGATATTTATGTGGCCAATGATTTCCTGGAACCGGATATACTCTACATCAACAGGAAAGATGGAACATTCAAAGATGAGATCTTAAGCCGATTCGACCATATTTCTACTAACAGCATGGGATCGGACTATGCAGATCTAAACAACGACCTTTACCCGGATCTCATCACGGTCGATATGCTTTCGGAAAATTATGCCCGCAGCAAGGAGAATATGGCTTCCATGGATACCCAAAGTTTTCTTACCATGGTTGATATTGGATATCACCATGCGTATATGGCGAACACACTTCAATACAATACAGGTAAAGGAAAATTTAAAGAGACCTCGCAAATGAGCGGTGTCACAAAAACCGACTGGAGCTGGGCACCTTTGATCGCTGATTTCGACAACGATGGGCATAAGGACCTTTTCGTGACCAATGGTGTTGATAAAGATTACACCAATCAGGATGTGCGAAAACAACTCTATGCCATCATGCAAAGCGGAAAAGCCATGCAATTGGAAGAAGTTCTGAATATGATCCCTTCAGAAAGAATAAACAATTATATCTATAAGAACAACGGGGATCTTACGTTCTCAAAAATGATCGAAGAATGGGGACTGAACGACCCGGGATATTCCAACGGTGCGGCCTATGCAGATTTGGATAACGATGGGGATCTTGACCTCATCACCAACAATCTATATGATCCCGCCGGAATTTATAGGAACAATGCAAACCACAATTACCTACAAGTCGCACTTACCGGCCCTACTACCAATCCGTTGGGGATTGGCGCCAAAGTGATCCTCAAACAAGGAAACGATGCGCAAATCCAAGAGCAATACCTTACAAGAGGTTTTGAGTCTTCTGTTTCCAAAGTATTGCAATTCGGCTTGGGAGATCGCCCCGAAATAACCGAAGTTCTGGTAGCATGGCCCGACGGCAAAGTCTCTAAAGTGAGTGATGTAAAGGCCAACCAGCGTATCGCAATTTCTTACACTACCGCTACGGAAGAATCGATCACTTTCCGAAGCAAAGATCGTCTTAAAAAGGAGGTCGATCCAAGTAGCTTAGGTATTTCCTATGCGCACAAGGAGAACGATTTTAACGACTATTCACTGCAACTTTTACTCCCGCAAAAGCAATCTTCAAAAGGAACAGGTATTGTTACGGGGGATCTTAACAATGATGGTTTGGACGATTTTTTCGTCGGAAATGCAGCCGGCGCGACCGCAGCCATGTACTTGCAAAACAGCGATGGTACCTTTACCGAAGCTAACACAGCATTGTGGAAATCTGAAGCAAAATACGAAGACGCCAATGCACTCTTTTTTGATGCCGATACAGATGGCGACCTCGATCTTTATGTGGTGAGTGCCGGTTATGAACTTTCAGAAAATGATCCCTTGCTTCAGGATCGCTTGTATACTAATGACGGCAAAGGAAATTTTAAAAAGACCAATGCACTTCCTAAAATGCTTGGTTCCGGAAAAAGCATCGCTGCCGGAGACTTAGATAAAGACGGAGATCTGGATCTTTTTGTAGGCGGTAATGTAGTTTCGAAAAAATATCCCATGGCGCCCGATTCCTATTTGCTTGAGAACCAAAATGGCACATTTAAGGATATAACCGCAGCCAATCAGGACCTGAAAGCCATTGGGATGGTTTCAGATGCTCTTTTTACCGATTACGACAGTGACGGTGATCTGGACCTCATGGTCATAGGCGAATGGATGGGCCCCACATTTTTCGACAACACGAACGGCCGCTTTATACGATCTACCAATACAAGTGGACTTGATACTGCTGAAGGTTGGTGGTTTAGTATTTCTGAAACCGATTTCGATGGTGACGGTGACATGGATTACATGTTGGGCAATATTGGAAAGAACAACAAATTTCAACCCAAGAAAGACAAGCCTATATACATTTACGGTAAAGATTTTGACAATAACGGAAGCTTCGATGTTGCCCTAAGTAAGATCAATGACGGAAGATTGGTTCCTGTTCGAGGAAAACAATGCAGTAGTGAGCAGAATCCTTTCTTATTGGAAAAGATACAGACCTTTAAAGAATTTGCCAGTTTGGAAATGAAGGACATTTACGGAGAAGACCGGCTAAAGGATGCGTATAAGCTCGTAGCCCACGTCTTTGAAAGCATGTATGCCGAAAATCTAGGGAACGGCGTATTTAAACTTCACAAATTGCCCAATGAAGCGCAACTGGGGCCCACCATGGCTTTCCTTCCTAAGGATTATAATGGCGACGGAAACATGGACGTTATGGGTATAGGTGCTATCTACGATGCCGAAGTAGAGACCATTCGTTATGACAGCAATTACGGCTACGTATTATTGGGCGACGGGAAGGGTGGTTTCTCTTATTCCGAAGCATATGATCCTTATATACATTGGGATGCAAAGGATATGACAGTGATATCCATAAAAGGAGTGCCGCACTATATGGTTGTAAGTAACAACGCACCGTTAAAGATTTTTACTTTTTAACCGGTGTACTTTTTTAAATAGCTCGCATAAAAAAAATCCTCCCTTAAAAAAGGGAGGATTTTTAATATAACAAGACGTCGCTTATTCGACGATAAGCTGCTTTGTTGCCGTTCCGGCTTCCGCAGTAATCTCTACAAGATACGAACCTGAAGGAAGATTACTTACATCAAAAGTGTTGGATGTCGATACCAATACTTTTTGTCCTAGCACATTGAATATTGAAATATTCTCAACTGCAGTATTTACACGAACCGTACCTGAAGCCGGATTAGGGAACATGCTGACGTTCGCCAAAGCTACGTCGTCAACGCCAAGGCTTGGCTCCACCATCAAATTGAATACACAAACAGCTTGATTACCGGCATCGTCCGTGACGATAATCGAAACCGATGTGGTCCCGGCTGTAACCATGGTACCCGGCGACGGTGATTGAACCACTGTAGGATCGGCGGTACAATTCTCAGTGACCGTTGCGATTCCGTCGCCTAAGTAATCCGGCACTGTATAGGTGCCAGATGCATCTGCCGTCACAGTCTGGTCTGCAGGACACATAATTACCGGTGCTTCCACATCTTCCACCGTCACATCGAACGAGCAAGTACTGGTATTTCCTGAAGCATCTGTAACTTCATAGGTTTCTGTGGTTGTTCCTACCGGGAATGTCGCCCCGGTTCCCAATCCTGAAACCAATTGTACATTCAATCCTCCGGTTTCATATATAATGTTTCCGTTGAAGATACGTGGAGCGAATGTAGTACCCGTCCAAGGGAACGCTTTGGCTGCTCCTTCCAAAAACTCGATATTGGCATCGCTCGCAAATACAGCTCCGGTAGTGGTACCATTGGTATAATTAAATCCTTGCCCGGTTGTTCCATTAGTTGGCGTTACGTAGAATGCGTGGGTCTCACCCAACGGAATGGAATAATTAAGTGATAAATTTAAAGGTGTTGGAACACCGTCTCCGTTAGACACTACACCGGTTGCAGTCCCTATCAAGGTCCAATCACCCGGGGTATCCTCAGATCCTGCCCAAGTACCTACCTTTGCATAGACATCCACGTCTAAAACAGCACCATTGTCCATGTTTACATCAAACGAGTTGATTACAACATTGCTTAGCGCATTTATATCGAACATGTTACCAAATGAACCATTACCACCTGTAAACAAAGTACCTAAAGTACCTGGGGTTGGTGGTTGCGGACAATTATCTGTTGCTGTAGGGATCGCATAGTTTACCACAGCCTCACAAAGCCCTGGATCGTTATCTACAGTGATATCCAACGGACACGAAATCATTGGCCCCTCAACGTCATTAACAGTTATCGTAAATGTACAGGTGCTGGAATTACCCGATGCGTCTGTGGCGGTAAATTCAATAACCGTGTCCCCCACCGGAAATTCTGAACCGCTGGCAGGACCTGCCGTTTGAGTGACCGAAGGGCTCGGATCTGTATCGTCTGTAGCCGTAGCATCTGCAAAGGTCACTATGGCACCACAAATTCCTGCATCGTTGTCCATCATGATATCGGTCGGACAGGTAATTACAGGAGGTGTAGTATCGGAGGTAGGAGTTCCTGTGATCACAAAATTATCGACAGCAAAATCCTCATCTCCGGAATCAACAGAAACGGTCATTCTTAGATCCAAGGTTGTTCCGGCACCCGGGATCATTTTCATAAAATTAGCAGCAGCATCGCCCAAGGCAGCACCGTCACCTTCTCCGTCGAAATTAGTATCTTCTCTAAAAATCCCATTGACGGATGTACTAAAATCTGCACCTTCAAATGCGATCAAGTTTTGGTAACCGCCCCCATCGATCTGATACTGAACAATAATAAAATCATTTGGATCTATATCGCCCGGAGTATCGAAGAACTCTGCGAATTCTCCATTAAATGTAAGGCTTCCGAGTCCGGTAATATCAAGTCCGGTCCAATCGATCACGATCGGTAAAGTAGCACCTTCACCGTCCAGATCCATTCCAGTAAGGAAAGCACCTGTAAAACCGGTATAGGCTTTTAGCTGGGTAGGTGTGGTTCCCGCACCCCAATCATCGGCTACGGCAAGACCAAAATAATCCCCTGTTCCATCTGAAAAGAACCCGGAACTGGTCGTGAATCCCGTGGCATCATCGAAAGTTTCATTCAATACTTGTCCGAACGACAAGCTAAGGGTAAGCATAAAAAGTAACGTAAAAATCTTTTTCATAGAATTATATTTATTAGGTTATTACTATTTGTAAAAATAACAAACCTGCAGGCCTTTAAAAAACCAGAACCCCTGTATCTGTAAGATTTTACTTTATTTTAACATTCTTAGAAGAAAGGCCGATACTGCATTATTCTAAAATCTACAGTCGTTTTTTCGGGAAATTGTTGTTTCATTTCTTTAAAAGCAGCCAAACTCCCAACAGCCCGGTTTGCGGCGCCGGAAGGGGCTGTTAAGGATACGGTCTTAATCTCACGGGAAGTATTTGGAAGTACAAAACGATGTATTCTGGGAACTTTGGAAGAAAGAAGTTCTAATGAGATGCCATAGGTTTTTAATAACCTTCTGAAGAGATACTCCGGTCCATTCTTGCTATTACCGCCTGTGAAGAGCAACGTATCAATAGAAGGATATTGCTTGAGGATGGCTACGAGGTCCCGAAGTTCTATATCCTGCATTCCCAAGTCGGAAGCATCGATCTTTTCGCGTTTTGCAGAAGCAATAATATCGGAGATCCCGATGCCCCGGTCAATCAGGAATCGTTTTCGCTGCTTCACTGCTTCAGTTGTAGTCTCAAAACATAGATCCAGTTCAAAGATGGCATTCAGAATAGGCCAAAGTTGACCGTCCCGACTTCCGTAGCAAAAATCTACATCGCCTTCTTTTAATGCTCCGGTCGTAAAACGCGGTGGAGGTAACGTACCTACAATAAGCTTTTTGGTCCCTTTTGGAATAAAGGGCTCATAGGGATGGACATGGTGGAAAATCGAATCTTCTTGTAACGCCTTAGACATTTAAACCAATTACCGAATGAATACGGGTTCGTTCTCGTTCTCTGTATACTTTTCGCTGTAGGCATATCCGTCGTAATCGAAGCCCTTCAGGCCACGCAGGGTTTTGGTGTTATGATCAATAATATACCGCACCATACTTCCCCTTGCTTTCTTCGCGAAGAAAGAGATAATCTTTAGCTCTCCATTTTTAAAGTCTTTAAATACCGGTGAGACCACAGGTACTTTTAGTTTTTTTGTATTGATCACCTTAAAATATTCCTGACTCGCAAGGTTTAAGAAAAGCTCGTTCTCCTCCAATTCCTCATTAAGCGCATTCGTAATAGTGTCACCCCAGAATTCATAAAGATTCTTTTTTCTGTTGATCTTAAGGTCGGTTCCCATTTCAAGACGGTAGGGTTGCATGAGATCCAAGGGACGAAGCATCCCATACATTCCCGATAAGATGCGAAGGGTGTCCTGTAACAGATCGATCTTACTGTCAGGAATGGAATGGGCGTCCAAACCTTGATACACGTCGCCTGCAAACGCATAGACCGCCGGACGGGCATTCTTTTTGGTGAACGGTGTTGAAAAATCCTTATAACGATTGTAATTGAGCTCGGCGAGCGAATCGCTGATGCCCATAAGCGCGCCAAGGGCTTTCTTCGATTTATTGGCTAATTTTGAGTTGAGCTGTTCGGCCTGTTCCAAGAATTTGGGTTGTGTCCCACGTGTTGTGGGTAAGGTAGATTCAAAATCAAGAGATTTGGCCGGAGAGACGACAATTTTCATAACGAATGCTTTTTTCAAAAATAGTAAGAAACAGATAATTTAATGGTACTCCGCATTGATAGTTTCAATGGTCTCATACGATTGGCTAATCACTCAATCACATGCTTGGCGTACTGTCGCCATTTCTCTAGGCATTGTTCCATATCTTCCGGGATTGGAGCTTCAAACCGAAGCATATTTCCCGTCACCGGATGTTCAAAACCCAGCGTACGGGCATGCAAAGCTTGTCTGGGCAATAACTTGAAGCAATTCTCGACGAATTGTTTGTATTTGCTGAAACTGGTGCCCTTCAATATTTTTTCACCACCATAGCGTTCATCATTAAACAGGGTATGTCCAATGTGTTTCAAATGCACTCGGATCTGGTGGGTTCTTCCGGTCTCCAATCGGCAGGAAACCAGCGTTACATAACCTAAACGCTCTAGTACCTTATAATGGGTTACAGCGGGTTTACCTTTCTCGGCTTCGTCCCCCTCAAAAACGGTATTTTGCAATCGATTCTTTGGGTGCCTGCCAATATTTCCTTCAATCTTACCATCATCCTCTTCTACATTTCCCCATACCAATGCCACGTATTCCCGTTCGGTCGATTTATTGAAGAATTGTCTCGAAAGGTGCGTCATTGCTTCTTCGGTCTTGGCTATGACCAACAATCCGCTGGTATCTTTATCAATGCGATGTACCAAGCCGGGGCGGTTACTGCTGTTGTTGGGGAGATTCTCAAAATGATAGGTAAGCGCATTGATAAGAGTTCCGCTGTAGTTACCGTGGCCGGGATGTACCACCATTCCGGCTGGTTTGTTCACCACAAGCACTTCATTATCTTCATAAACAATATCGATGGGTATGTTCTCAGGGACCAAGAGATACTCGTAAGGAGGATGCTCGAAAAGGACGGTGACAATATCGTTACCTTTTACTTTGTAACTGGATTTCACCGCGACATCATTCACATAAATATTGCCGTCCTTGGCTGCTTTTTGGATCTTGTTGCGCGTGGCGTTCTCCACACGGTTCATGAGATATTTATCCACCCGCAAAGGCTGTTGTCCTTTGTCTGCTACAAAGCGATAATGTTCAAACAGATCATCACTTTCGGGATCTTCAATGAGTTCATTCGCCATCTCCTTCATTTTCGATTTCTGTTTCGGTGCCTTCTTCGGAAAGACCCTCGATCTCGTCCGTGTCTTCCTCTTGCCGCAAGCTTCCTGAACCATCTCCAAGAATAAGGTCGATCACCTCGGTGATCTGAAGCTCGGTCCCGGGCTCCAACTTTTCGCCTTTGTGCCTCAGTTCTAATACTTCGTCTTTGGCAATATAAGGCCGGTAACTTACTTTCCCTATCTTGAAACCCATCGCTAGCAAAGTAGGCTCTGCTTGTCGGCGTGTTTTTCCAACCACCGGGGGCACCTCGACCTTACGATAGCCTGACGGATTAAGGTATAGATAGATTTTACGGTCTTCCTTTACAAATTTACCTGCCTTTGGAATTTGTTCAATAACCGAATATTTTGGGAAATCGGGGTTGTAATTGGCGGAATCAAGAATTTCGAACCGCAGATCGTTCTCATCCAAAAGTGCTTCAACATCGTCCAATGACATCTTTGCGAGGTTTGGGACTTCGATAGTTTCACCATGGTTGGTTGTGCTGCGAAGCCACCATAAGATCAAGAAAGATAAAACGATAAGCACCAAAACCGCATAGAGCAATTGTTTTAAAAAGGTCTTGGTGAACAGGAATTTAAAAAAGGACATATATTGTAGTTAACAGGACAAAAATATAAAACCTAAAGTTAGTATAGTTCTATTGATTAGTGATATTTTTGTTAAACGTTGGTTTTACATTTTTGTTATGGCAAAGAAACATATTGCAGTCGCTATGGGCGGCTATTCCAGTGAATTTGAGATTTCCTTGTTGAGTGGCGGTGTGGTTTGTGAATCACTTGACACTTCGCGTTATCACGTCTACCCTGTTCACCTTCTAAAGGAAGGCTGGTTCTATCTGTCTCCGGAAGGTACGAAACATGCGATCGATAAATCTAATTTTAGTTTTACGGTTAATGGAACAACGATCATTCCGGATGCTGTCTTCAATACCATTCACGGTACCCCCGGGGAGGACGGATATTTACAGGCCTATTGGGAGCTTTTGAACATCCCTCAAACCAGCACCGGATTCTATCAGGCTGCACTTAGTTTCAACAAACGGGATTGTCTTTCGGTATTACAACGCTTTGGCGTTTCCTGTGCCAAATCCTACTACCTCAATAAAGGAAATGATATTCATAAAGAGGAAATTGTAAAGATCGTTGGGCTTCCCTGTTTCGTGAAGCCAAACAGGGCCGGTTCCAGTTTTGGTGTAAGCAAGGTCCACGATATGGAGCAATTGCTTCCGGCCATTGAAAAGGCCTTTGAAGAGGATCACGAAATCATCATCGAAACCGCGCTTATTGGCGTAGAAGTTTCGGTAGGGGTCTACACACACAATGATGAAGTGATCGTGCTTCCGGTTACCGAGATCGTTTCAGAAAATGACTTTTTTGATTACGAAGCGAAATATTTGGGTAAATCTCAAGAGATCACTCCCGCTCGCATTTCAGAAGAAGAAACAGAGATCGTGAAAGCTGAAGCGAAGCGAATCTACAAATTGCTGAATATGAAAGGCGTGACGCGCAGTGAGTTCATCCTTCAAAAAGGCAAACCCTTTTTCTTGGAGATTAACACCACTCCGGGTCTTTCAAAGGAAAGCATTATCCCAAAACAAGCCAAGGAAGCCGGCATGAGCTTGACCGAGTTCTTCGGAATCCTTATTGAAGAGGCATTTGCAAAAAACTAAGTATCTTTATCCTATGAAGCGCGCTGTATTTCCCGGATCCTTCGACCCCATTACGCTGGGGCATGTCGATATTATTGAACGAGCGCTACCCTTTTTTGACGAGATCGTGGTGGCAATAGGGGTTAATGAAGCGAAAACATATATGTGGTCACTTGAGGAGCGTATGGCTTTTATTTCTGAAGCATTTGCCGGAAATAGCAAAATTAAGGTCATGAGCTATAAAGGCCTTACTGCAGCCTTTTGCAAAGAACAAGAAGCGACCTGCATCCTTAGGGGTCTAAGAAACACAACCGATTTCACTTACGAACAAACGATCGCGCAAGCCAATGATTTGGTAAACGGAGTCGATACGGTCTTTTTAATGTGCAGTCCGCAATATTCGCATATTTCATCTTCTATTGTACGTGATATTGCGCGAAATAACGGAGATTTTAGTTCGTTGGTGCCTGCGCCTGTTAAATAATCGAACAAATTAGAAAACAAAAAAAAACTCCTTCAGCAAAAACTGAAGGAGTTTTAAATTTGTAGACGATCAACAGCTTATAGCGCTGCTACATGCTTTGCCAACTGTGATTTCAAGTTTGCCGCCTTGTTATCATGAATGATATTCTTCTTGGCAAGCTTGTCGATCATAGAAACAACCTCAGGAAACATAGTTTCCGCTTCTTTCTTTGAAGTAGTCTCCTTGAACTTCTTCACGGCGTTACGAGCAGTTTTATGCTGGTAACGATTGCGCAAACGTTTTGTTTCGCTGTTTCTAATTCTTTTTAATGCTGACTTGTGATTCGCCATGTTGTTTTGTTTAAAACTTAATTCTTTGTAGTCCGTAGGGGAATCGAACCCCTGTTACCAGGATGAAAACCTGGCGTCCTAACCCCTAGACGAACGGACCATTTATTTTCAAATGCGGATGCAAAAATACAACTATTTTTTAATGGCGCAAATCCTAATAAACTTTTTTTGAAAATTTTAATAGGCCTTTGCAAAAAGCACCCGTTGGGACGACGGTTTACCTGTAACCATACAGTGCCCGGCTTCCGAAGCACCCTCGAGAGGGATACAACGGATGGTGGCTTTTGTTTCATTCTTAATTTTTTCTTCGGTCTCTGCAGTACCGTCCCAATGCGCAACTATAAACCCGCCTTTAGCTTCCAACACCTTTTTAAATTCTTCATAAGATTCCACGGTGGTAGTATGCTCCTTACGATGCATGCTCGCTTTCTGAAATAAATTCTTCTGAATGGTATCCATCAAGGAAGCTACCGTCTCAACAACACTTTCTCGCGTAACTACTTCTTTCGTTAGCGTATCACGTCTTGCTATTTCTACTGTACCGTTCTCGAGGTCTTTAGGACCAATGGCGAGACGCACCGGCACTCCTTTCAATTCATATTCGTTGAATTTCCACCCCGGTTTATGAGTATCCCTGTTATCGAACTTTACACGAATTCCTTTGGCCCGAAGCGATCCCATGAGCTCATTAGCGGCCTTACTCACCGCTTCAAATTGTTCGTCATTACGATAAATAGGTACGATCACAACTTGATCCGGTGCCAGATTAGGAGGTAATACAAGACCGTTGTCGTCACTATGCGTCATCACCAAAGCGCCCATCAATCGGGTAGAAACACCCCACGAAGTAGCCCAGACATATTCTTGCTTTCCTTCCTTGGTAGCGAACTTAACATCGAATGCTTTGGCGAAATTCTGACCTAAAAAATGTGAAGTTCCGGCTTGAAGCGCCTTTCCGTCTTGCATTAACGCCTCTATACAATAGGTCTCCAAAGCGCCGGCGAAGCGCTCACTTTCGGTCTTCGTCCCCTTAATAACAGGCACAGCCATATACGTTTCTACAAATTCGGCATACACATTCATCATCTGCTCCGCTTCTGCAATAGCCTCGGCTTCGGTCGCATGTGCCGTATGTCCCTCTTGCCAAAGGAATTCAGCCGTACGAAGAAATAAACGTGTTCGCATTTCCCAACGTACAACATTGGCCCATTGATTAATCAAAAGCGGCAGATCGCGATACGACTGGATCCATTTTCTATAAGTATCCCATATAATCGTTTCGGAAGTAGGACGCACAATGAGTTCTTCCTCCAATTTCGCTGTAGGATCCACTTCTATTCCGCTTCCATCTTCTGCATTTCGTAGCCTGTAGTGAGTCACAACGGCACATTCCTTAGCAAATCCGTCTACATGGCTTGCTTCCTTACTAAAATAGGATTTTGGTATGAATAACGGGAAATATGCATTTTGATGCCCGGTTTCCTTGAACATTCTATCTAATTCTGCCTGCATTCGTTCCCAGATCGCAAATCCGTAAGGTTTGATCACCATACACCCTCTAACCCCCGAATTTTCAGCAAGGTCGGCCATTAGCACCAGGTCATTGTACCATTTTGAGTAATCCTCAGCGCGAGTTGTTAATTTATCAGCCATAGCAGGTAGTTTGGCACAAATCTTGTGCTTATGTTAAATGTTAGTTCTTCTCGGCAAAACTAACTATTTTTATAATGTCCAACAATTTAAATTACCGCTGTTATGCAAACTATATATACCTCTTTTAAAAAATCAATTTCTCTTGCGTTCGCAGGAATTTCTGCGTTACTGCTAACCGCTTGCGGTACGTATAATAACGGTTATGGCGATTCGGACGGGATTTATAATTCTGAAACTGAAGTTTCCACAACAACTGTCGAAGATTCTAATGAAAAAGCGAGTTATTACAAACAATATTTTGAATCGAAGGACAAAGCGTTTGAAGATCTTCCCGAAGAAAATTTAATTTTTACAGATATTGAAGCTTATACAACCACCGAAAGTATCGATGAGGATGGGTATATTATTGTTGAAGAATCAGATTATGAAGAAGGCTATGGTGCTTGGGGTGATAACCCGGAGAACATAACGGTGAATGTTTATAACAATGGAGGCTTCGGGTGGTACGGTCATGGCTGGTTCAACCCATATTGGTACGGAGGCTACTGGGGCAATCCTTTCTACTGGAATAATCCATATTGGAACATTGGTTTTGGCTGGGGGTATCCATTCTATGGCTATTATGGTTGGGGGCATCCCTTCTACTACGGTGGCTTTTATGGAGGATTCTATAATCCCTATTACGGCTATGGCGGCTATAACAATATTGCCTTTAACCGGGGTCGAAGAAATTTAGATTATGGATTGGGCCGAAGTTCTACACGCGGGCGTTCCAATGCTACTAATGGCAGGGATTCGTATAGCAGATCTGAGTTGAATCGTCGCTCTAACGTAAATTCAACACGGCGCAGTTCAAGATTTAATGGGGACCGAACATCAAATATTCGCCGTAATTCAACGATCTCAAGGCCCAGAACAAATTCTTCCAGAAATAATAATGTCTTTCGACCAAACACCTCTCGATCAAATTCCAATACGATCCGAAATAACAGATCGAGCAGACCAAACGTTTCCCGCTCCTCAAGCGGTAGTCGCTCAAGCGGTTCTATGCGAAGTTCGGGCAGCAGTTCTCGTTCTTCCGGAAGCAGAGGCGGTGGCGGACGCAGAGGCGGTGGTCGCGGATAAAATCAATTCAATATTTCTTATAAATTTATTATGAAAAGAATTTCTTTCTTACTCATAACAGTCCTATCTATGACTGTTTCAAACGCCCAAGATGTATCAGACGCATTGCGCTATGGCACAGAAAACATCAACGGTACAGCTAGGTTCAATGCACTTAGCGGAGCTTTCCATGCGTTGGGAGGTGATATTTCTTCCATGGCAATAAATCCTGCCGGAAGCGCTGTTTTCCTTGCAAATAGCATATCGATCTCTTTAGACATTAAAGATGTGGAGAACAACACATCCTATTTTAACAGCCGGGTTAGAAGCTTTGATGCCGATGCGAACTTGAATCATGCAGGTGCTGTCTTCGTGTTTAACAATAACGATGAGGAATCTCCTTGGAAAAAGTTTACCCTCGGACTCAATTACATTAGCACCAATGATTTTGATAATGAGATTTTTGCGAAAGGCACAGGAAATAAAACTATAGGTTCTTTCTTTTTAGCACAAGCACAAGGAATCCCTCTCGATCTTTTAGAATTACAGGGTTCAGAAACCATATCAGACCTATATTCTTTTTTGGGAGAAACCCAAGGAACTGCTGCTCAAAATGCATTTCTTGGCTACCAAGGATTTCTTTTTGACCCGGTGGACCCAACCAATGCTCAGAATACACAATATACATCTAATATCGCGGCAGGTAGGTTCAATCAGGAATATGCGCATTTAACTAGAGGCTATAATGGAAAATATACCATGAACTTTGCCACGCAATATAATGACAATCTTTTCTTCGGAATTAATTTGAACACACACATTATCGATTTCGACAGATATACCTATTTATACGAATCCAATAATAATCCAGGTAGCGTTGTAACCCAAGTAGGATTTGAGAACAATCTATCAGTATTAGGTTCCGGTTTTTCAGCTCAAATTGGAGGAATTCTGAAAGTTGCAGACAACTCTCGTATTTCTCTTTCGTACGACACGCCTACCTGGCATGTTATTTCTGAAGAGACTTCTCAATATTTAGAGACCGAGCGTGTAGAAGAAGGAGTTACCATCGATCAGATTGTGAATCCCCGTGTTATAAATGTCTTTGAAGATTATAACTTGAGAACTCCGGGGAAAGTTTCTATTGGAATCGCTCAGGTTTTCGGAAAAAAAGGTCTTATTAGCTTTGATTACAGCTATAAGGACTATGCAAATACTGAGTTCAGCCCAAAAAATGATCCGTTTTTTATTTCTGAAAACGCATTGATTAGAGAAACTTTGAAGGATGCTTCTACGTATCGTTTGGGAGGAGAATATAGAATTGACAATCTAAGTTTACGTGGTGGGTTTAGGTATGAAGAGAGTCCGTACCAAGATGAAGAAACGTTGGGGGATCTTTCAGGTTTTTCTTTAGGAGTGGGTTATAATCTTGGAAATTATTCGTTCGATATATCCTATGCACGATCTGAACAAAGTAGCGCTCAGCAATTATATAAAGTGGGGCTCACAGATACTGTTCTAATAGATACTACACAGAGTAATATCGTCTTTACCTTAGGTTTAAATCTTTAAAGCATCCCAAATGAAATAAAAAAAGCCTGTCTAGAAAGACAGGCTTTTTTTATTTGATCAAGTGAATATCTATCGTTTTAGTGTAAAGTGGCCTTTAAATTCCTTTTGAGTGTCGTTCTCTT
>NZ_CAXAXI010000038.1:0-17866 GCF_963972995.1 uncultured Altibacter sp. | reverse complement strand
AGATGTTGACGTTATTGTAACTATGCCAAGTGTTATGGGTAAATTAGGTCCTTTAGGACGCGTATTAGGTCCTCGTGGCCTTATGCCAAACCCAAAGACTGGTACAGTAACAATGGACGTTGCTAAAGCTGTTTCTGATGTAAAAGCAGGTAAAATCGATTTTAAAGTTGACAAAACCGGTATCGTACACGCCGCAATCGGGAAAGCATCTTTTGATGCCGAAAAGATTGCAGGAAACGCAAGAGAATTATTAACAACCCTCGTGAAACTTAAGCCTCAGGCGGCTAAAGGTGTCTACATTAAAAGCATCTACATGTCTAGTACTATGAGTCCTAGCGTGGAGATCGACACCAAAAGGTTTTCTGATCAGTAAAATTTGACAAAATGACAAGAGAAGAAAAATCACAAGTAATTGAAAATTTAACTGCACAGTTGTCTGAGAATCCTATT
The DNA here is from genome assembly GCF_963972995.1 of uncultured Altibacter sp. Lineage (NCBI taxonomy): Bacteria > Pseudomonadati > Bacteroidota > Flavobacteriia > Flavobacteriales > Flavobacteriaceae > Altibacter > uncultured Altibacter sp. The sequence goes on along the minus strand of NZ_CAXAXI010000038.1, from coordinate 17,416 downwards.
ATCTATTTAGCAGATATTTCAGGACTTGACGCGGGGAACACTTCAAATTTACGTCGTGCTTGCTTTAAAGCCGGAGTGAAATTGGCGGTAGTTAAAAACACGTTACTTTCAAAAGCAATGGAAAGTTCAGATAAGGATTTCGGTGAATTGACCGGAGTACTTAAAGGGAACACGTCCTTATTGTTTTCTGAAACTGGAAACGCACCTGCAAAAGTAATCAAGGAATTCAGAAAAAAATCTGATAGACCCTTACTGAAGGGAGCGTATATTGAAGAAGCAATTTACATCGGCGACGATCAATTGGATAGATTGGTTGACATCAAGTCGAAAGAAGAGCTTCTTGGCGATATCATCGCATTGTTACAATCACCTGCTAAGAATGTTATTTCAGCATTGAAGTCTGGTGGCGGTACCATTGCCGGTATTGTTAAAACCCTTTCCGAAAGAGAAGGATAATACATTAGCACTAATTAAATTATATAAATTCAAAAATTATTTTAAAACGATAGAAAATGGCAGATTTAAAAGATTTCGCAGAACAATTAGTTAACTTAACAGTAAAAGAAGTTAATGAGTTAGCTACTATATTAAAAGACGAGTACGGTATTGAGCCTGCTGCTGCAGCTGTAGCTGTTGCTGCTGGTGGAGGTGCTGGTGCTGATGCTGCTGAAGAGCAATCAGAATTTACAGTAGTATTAAAAGCTGCTGGTGGTTCTAAATTAGCAGTTGTAAAACTAGTTAAAGAATTAACTGGTGCTGGTCTTAAAGAAGCAAAAGAATTAGTTGATAACGCTCCTTCACCTGTAAAAGAAGGTGTATCTAAGGATGAAGCAGAAGCTTTAAAAGCACAACTAGAAGAAGCTGGAGCTGAGGTTGAGCTTAAGTAAGCTTTATTACGTTCCAAACCATACGGTTTAGGTCTTACGCACGCGCGGAAAGGCCTAAACCATTTTGCGTATATAACGGTTAATACCTTTTTTATACGTTTTTCATTATTATTTTAATTAAAATTCCGTCCATAGATGTCAGCAACGCAAACTGAAAGATTGAATTTTTCCTCTGTTAAAAATAAGCCGGATTATCCCGACTTTTTGGACATTCAGATCAAATCCTTCCAGGATTTCTTCCAATTGGAAACCAAATCAGAAGAAAGAGGTAATGAAGGGCTTTACAAGACCTTCTTGGAGAATTTCCCAATTACCGACACCCGTAACCAATTTGTTTTAGAGTTTTTAGATTACTTTGTAGACCCGCCACGGTACTCCATTCAAGAGTGTATAGAGCGTGGACTCACCTACAGTGTGCCGTTAAAAGCACGTCTAAAGCTATATTGTACAGATGAAGAGCACGAAGATTTCGAAACCATCGTGCAAGATGTGTATTTGGGTACTATTCCCTACATGACTCCAAGTGGTACGTTCTGCATCAATGGTGCCGAGCGCGTTGTTGTTTCACAGTTGCACCGATCTCCTGGTGTTTTCTTTGGTCAATCGTTCCACGCTAACGGAACTAAATTGTACTCTGCCCGGGTTATTCCTTTTAAAGGATCTTGGATAGAATTTGCTACCGATATCAACAGCGTAATGTACGCCTATATCGATAGAAAGAAAAAATTACCCGTAACTACACTTTTCCGCGCCATTGGTTTTGAGCGGGATAAGGATATTTTAGAGATCTTCGATCTTGCTGAAGAAGTAAAAGCTTCAAAAACAGGTCTTAAAAAATACCTGGGACGCAAACTGGCAGCCCGTGTGTTGAAGACGTGGCATGAAGACTTTGTGGATGAAGATACAGGCGAAGTGGTTTCTATTGAACGTAACGAGATCGTGCTCGATCGTGATACGGTATTGGAAAAAGAACATATCGATGAAATTATCGATTCAGGTTCGAAGACCATCTTGCTTCACAAAGAGGATAATCACTTAGCAGACTATGCGATTATTCACAACACATTGCAAAAGGATCCTACCAACTCTGAAAAAGAAGCGGTAGAACATATCTATAGACAATTGCGTAACGCCGAACCACCCGATGAAGAAACCGCGCGCGGGATCATCAACAAGTTGTTCTTCTCAGACCAACGCTACAATCTGGGCGAAGTTGGACGTTACAGAATGAACAAAAAGTTAGGTCTTGATATTGCCATGGACAAGCAAGTGCTTACCAAGGAAGATATCATTACCATTGTAAAATACTTGATTGAATTGATCAACTCCAAAGCTGAGATCGATGATATTGATCACCTATCTAACCGACGCGTTAGAACAGTAGGTGAGCAGTTGTCACAGCAATTTGGTGTGGGTCTGGCACGTATGGCGCGTACCATTCGCGAGCGTATGAATGTTCGTGATAACGAGGTATTTACTCCAATCGATTTGATCAATGCGAAGACCTTGTCTTCTGTGATCAATTCCTTCTTTGGTACAAACCAACTATCACAGTTCATGGACCAAACAAATCCGCTGGCAGAGATCACGCACAAGCGTCGACTTTCAGCCTTAGGACCTGGAGGGTTGTCTCGTGAACGTGCAGGTTTCGAAGTTCGTGACGTTCATTACACGCACTACGGAAGGTTGTGTCCAATTGAGACACCGGAAGGACCAAACATTGGTTTGATCTCTTCACTTTCAGTATATGCGAAAGTGAATAACTTAGGATTTATTGAAACACCGTACCGCAAGGTTACCGATGGAAAGATCGATCTTAAGAATCAAGCGACGTATCTCTCTGCTGAAGAAGAAGAAGAGAAGCTGATCGCACAAGCCAATATCCCAATCACCGATTACGGAACGATCGACACCGATAAAGTTATTGCGCGTATGGAGGGTGACTTCCCGTTAGTAGACCCTAAAACGGTTCACTATACCGATGTTGCTCCAAACCAAATTTCTTCCATCTCTGCATCCTTAATTCCATTTTTGGAGCATGACGATGCAAACCGTGCGTTGATGGGATCGAACATGATGCGTCAGGCGGTACCGTTATTGATCGCAGATTCTCCTATTGTGGGAACCGGGCTGGAGCGTCAGGTAGCTTCAGACTCTCGTGTATTAATCAATGCGGAAGGGGATGGAGAAGTAGAATATGTTGATGCAAATATGATCACGATCAAATACGACCGTACCGATGAAGAGCGTATGGTGAGTTTTGATGGCGACAGCAAAACATATAACCTTGTTAAATTCAGAAAGACAAACCAAAGTACTTCTATTAACCTGAAGCCTATCGTTAGAAAAGGCGATCGGGTGAAGAAAGGACAAGTACTGTGTCAAGGGTATGCCACCGAAAAAGGTGAATTGGCACTGGGTAGAAATATGAAAGTGGCCTTCATGCCTTGGAAAGGGTATAATTTTGAGGACGCGATCGTTATTTCTGAAAAAGTAGTACGGGAGGATATCTTTACTTCCATTCATATCGACGAATATTCATTGGAAGTTCGGGATACCAAATTGGGTAATGAAGAATTGACCAATGACATTCCAAACGTTTCTGAAGAGGCCACAAAAGACCTTGACGAACACGGAATGATTCGTGTTGGTGCCGAAGTGAAGCCCGGTGATATTCTTATCGGGAAGATCACACCTAAAGGTGAAAGCGATCCTACTCCTGAAGAGAAATTGCTACGCGCCATCTTTGGTGACAAGGCCGGGGATGTGAAAGATGCTTCTTTAAAGGCATCACCATCGCTTCGCGGTGTGGTGATCGACAAGAAGTTATTTGCACGTGCTATTAAAGATAAAAGAAAAAGAGCAAAGGATAAGGAGGATATTGCTGCACTTGAAGCAGAATACTACGCTAAGTTCGATGCTTTAAAAGATGTGCTGGTTGAAAAGCTTTTTGCCATTGTAGGAGGAAAGACTGCCCAAGGGGTTATGAACGACCTTGGTGAAGTGGTATTCCCGAAAGGTAAGAAGTACACCTTGAAGATGCTAAATGCTGTCGATGACTATACGCACTTGGTAGGAGGTACTTGGACCACAGATGATGAGACCAATGCGTTGGTAGCAGATCTAATGCACAACTATAGAATTAAGGAGAACGACCTTCAAGGAAACTTGCGTCGTGAGAAGTTCACGATCTCTGTAGGAGATGAACTTCCTTCCGGAATCTTAAAACTGGCTAAAGTTTACATTGCAAAGAAACGTAAACTAAAAGTAGGGGATAAGATGGCGGGACGTCACGGAAACAAGGGTATCGTTGCACGAATTGTGCGTGAAGAGGACATGCCTTTCTTGGAAGACGGAACTCCTGTAGATATCGTACTGAACCCGCTCGGGGTACCATCACGTATGAACATTGGACAGATCTATGAAACGGTTCTAGGATGGGCCGGTCAAAAATTAGGGCGCAAATTTGCTACCCCTATCTTTGACGGAGCTACCTTGGATCAGATCAATGAACTCACAGACGAGGCGGGTATTCCACGATTTGGACATACCTATTTATTCGACGGTGGAACAGGGCAGCGTTTCGATCAACCGGCAACTGTTGGGGTGATCTATATGTTGAAACTTGGCCACATGGTAGACGATAAGATGCACGCACGTTCTATTGGACCATACTCGTTGATCACACAACAACCATTGGGTGGTAAAGCTCAGTTTGGAGGTCAGCGATTTGGAGAGATGGAAGTTTGGGCATTGGAAGCCTACGGTGCATCCAGTACACTACGTGAAATATTGACGGTAAAATCTGATGATGTTATCGGAAGAGCGAAAACCTACGAGTCTATCGTAAAAGGGGAAGCCATGCCGGAACCGGGCCTTCCGGAATCATTCAACGTGTTAATGCACGAATTGAAAGGTCTCGGACTGGATATCAGATTAGAAGAGTAAGGAACTGGCCTTTCCGCTGTCTTTCAAAGTATAAGGGAAGTCAGCGGGAAAGCATATCCCACTCTTCAACCGGAGTGAAAAAACACTCCAAAAACAAATAAAAACAAAGCATAGTACACAGCATTATGGCAAGAAATAAAGAAAACACAGTACAGAAATTCAATAAGATTTCTATTGGTTTAGCTTCTCCCGAATCCATTTTAGCGGAATCACGTGGAGAGGTCTTAAAACCTGAAACGATCAACTACCGAACGCACAAACCTGAGCGTGACGGGCTTTTCTGTGAGCGTATTTTTGGTCCTGTAAAGGATTACGAATGTGCCTGTGGTAAATATAAGAGAATTCGCTACAAGGGGATCGTATGTGACCGTTGTGGGGTAGAGGTGACCGAGAAGAAAGTACGTCGTGACCGTGTGGGACACATCAATTTAGTAGTTCCCGTAGCGCACATTTGGTACTTCCGTAGTTTGCCTAACAAGATTGGATACCTTCTTGGATTACCTTCTAAGAAGTTGGATATGATCATCTATTACGAACGGTATGTGGTGATTCAACCCGGTATTGCAAAATATGAGGACGGCGAGCCTGTCAAGAAAATGGATTTCCTAACGGAAGAAGAATATCTAGCGATCCTAGATACGCTTCCGCAGGAAAATTTATACTTGGAAGAAAGCGACCCGAACAAGTTCATCGCAAAAATGGGTGCAGAGTGTTTGATCGACTTATTAAATCGTATCGATCTCGACCAATTATCCTATAATTTGCGTCACAAAGCGAACAACGAAACTTCAAAACAAAGAAAGACTGAAGCGTTAAAGCGTTTGCAAGTGGTAGAAGCACTTAGGGACGCGAATAAGAATCGGGAGAACAAACCCGCATGGATGATCATGAAGGTCATTCCTGTGATTCCGCCGGAATTACGTCCGTTGGTACCTTTGGACGGGGGTCGTTTTGCGACATCCGATCTCAATGACCTTTACAGACGTGTGATTATTCGTAATAATCGTTTGAAGCGATTGATGGAGATCAAGGCGCCGGAAGTGATCCTTCGAAACGAGAAGCGAATGCTTCAGGAGTCGGTAGATTCATTATTTGACAATACACGGAAGTCATCTGCAGTGAAAACCGACAGCAACCGTCCGCTGAAATCTCTTTCAGATTCATTAAAAGGTAAGCAAGGGCGTTTTCGTCAAAACCTTTTAGGAAAACGTGTGGATTATTCGGCACGTTCGGTAATTGTTGTGGGACCCGAACTGAAATTGTTCGAATGTGGTCTTCCTAAAGATATGGCAGCCGAACTTTACAAGCCGTTTGTGATCCGTAAATTGATCGAAAGAGGAATTGTAAAGACAGTGAAGTCTGCAAAGAAGATCATCGATAAAAAGGAACCTGTTGTTTGGGACATTCTGGAGAACGTATTAAAAGGACATCCGGTGTTACTAAACCGGGCTCCTACGCTTCACCGTTTGGGAATTCAAGCATTTCAGCCAAAATTGATCGAGGGGAAAGCAATTCAGTTACATCCACTAGTGTGTACTGCGTTCAACGCCGATTTCGATGGTGACCAGATGGCGGTACACTTGCCATTAGGACCGGAAGCGATCTTGGAAGCACAATTATTAATGCTTGCATCGCATAATATCTTGAATCCTGCCAACGGTTCTCCGGTAGCAGTACCATCACAGGATATGGTACTGGGATTATACTATATGACCAAATTGCGTAAGTCGACACCCGACATTAAAGTAAAAGGTGAAGGCTTAACATTCTACTCTGCCGAAGAAGCGATTATCGCTTACAACGAGAAGAAAGTAGAATTGAACGCAGAGATAAAGATACGAACCAAGGATTTCAATGAGCAAGGAGAGCTTGTGAACCAGATCATCACAACCACACTAGGTCGTGTGATCTTTAACGAGCAAGTACCGGAGGAAGCGGGTTACATTAACGAGGTATTGACCAAGAAATCCCTTCGGGATATTATTGGTCGTATTTTAGAAGTGACCAGTGTTCCGGCTACCGCTACTTTCTTGGACGAGATCAAAGGCTTGGGATATAAGTTCGCTTTCGAAGGTGGATTGTCCTTTAGCTTGGGAGATATCATTATTCCGGCAGAAAAGCAAACCATGATCGACGATGCCAATTCTCAAGTAGAAGGTATCATTGCGAACTATAATATGGGATTGATCACCAATAACGAACGTTACAATCAGGTAATTGATATTTGGACAGCGACCAATGCCGAGTTGACCGAATTGTCTATGAAGCGTATACGTGAGGATCAACAAGGATTCAACTCTGTGTATATGATGCTTGACTCCGGGGCGCGTGGTTCGAAAGAACAGATCCGTCAGTTGACCGGAATGCGTGGATTGATGGCGAAGCCTAAAAAATCCAACTCAGGTGGTGGAGAGATCATTGAAAACCCAATCCTTTCGAACTTTAAGGAAGGTCTATCCATTCTAGAATACTTTATTTCAACTCACGGTGCGCGTAAAGGTCTTGCCGATACCGCATTGAAAACGGCAGATGCAGGATACCTAACGCGTCGTTTGGTGGATGTATCACAGGATGTGATTATTAATATCGAAGATTGTGGTACGCTGCGAGGTATTGAGGTTTCTGCTTTGAAGAAGAATGAAGAAGTAGTAGAATCCCTTCGTGATAGAATCGTAGGTCGTACTGCATTGAACGATGTGTTCAATCCGTTGACAAAAGAATTGTTAGTGGCTTCCGGAGATCATATTTCTGAAGCAGTCGCTACCAAGATCGAAAGTTCACCGGTAGAAAGCATTGAGGTTCGTTCGGCATTGACCTGTGAGGCTAAAAAAGGAATCTGTGCGCAGTGTTACGGAAGAAACCTTGCAACCAACAAGATGGTGCAGCGAGGAGAAGCTGTTGGAGTTGTTGCAGCACAGTCTATTGGAGAACCGGGAACCCAGTTAACGCTTCGTACGTTCCACGTAGGAGGTATTGCAGGTAACATTTCCGAAGAGAACAAACTAGTCGTTAAGTTTGACGGTATTGCAGAGATCGAAGAATTGAAAACCGTAAAAGGAGAGGATTCAGAAGGAAAGACGGTAGATATTGTGATCTCTCGTACTTCAGAAATAAAACTGGTTGACAAAAAGACCGGTATCGTGCTAAGCACCAATAACATTCCTTACGGTTCGACCATTCATGTAAAGGACGGTCAAACTGTAAAAGCAGGTGATGTTGTGTGTCAATGGGATCCTTACAACGGTGTGATCATTTCAGAATTTGCAGGTAAAATCAAATACGAGAATATCGAGCAAGGGATTACCTACCAAGTGGAGATCGATGAACAAACCGGATTCCAGGAGAAAGTAATTTCAGAATCAAGAGATAAGAAAAAGATACCAACCCTTCAAATTCTAGGGAAGAAGGACGAAGTGATTCGTTCGTACAACCTTCCTGTGGGCGCTCACTTGATGGTGGATGACGGAGATAAGATCAAGATTGGTAAGATCTTGGTGAAGATCCCTCGTAAATCGGCCAAAGCAGGTGATATTACGGGAGGTCTTCCACGTGTGACCGAGTTGTTTGAAGCTCGTAACCCGTCGAATCCTGCTGTAGTAAGTGAGATCGATGGTGTGGTTTCCTTCGGAAAGATCAAGCGTGGAAATCGCGAGATCATCGTAGAATCTAAGTTAGGTGAGATCAAGAAATATTTGGTGAAATTGAGTAATCAGATTTTGGTACAGGAGAATGATTACGTTCGTGCCGGAATGCCTTTATCTGATGGTTCTATTACTCCTGAAGACATCTTGCGTATCAAAGGACCTTCTGCCGTGCAGCAATATTTAGTGAACGAAGTTCAAGAAGTATATCGTTTGCAAGGGGTGAAGATTAACGACAAACACTTTGAAGTAGTGGTGCGTCAAATGATGCGTAAAGTACAAATTGTAGATTCCGGGGATACTACGTTCCTAGAGAATCAATTGGTACACCAGGATGATTTCATTGAGGAGAACGATAAGATCTTCGGAATGAAAATTGTTTCCAATGCAGGAGAGTCCGAAAATTTGAAGGAAGGTCAAATGATCACTTCCCGAGAATTGCGTGATGAGAACTCTATCCTTAAAAGAGCTGATAAAGTCTTGGTAGAAGCACGTGATGCCGAAACTGCAACAGCGACTCCTATTTTACAAGGAATTACCAGAGCTTCCTTACAGACCAAATCGTTTATTTCGGCGGCTTCCTTCCAGGAAACCACCAAAGTATTAAACGAAGCGGCCGTAAGCGGTAAGGTAGATGATCTTGAAGGATTGAAGGAGAATGTAATTGTAGGTCACAGAATTCCGGCCGGAACAGGTATGCGTCGCTACGACCATATTATTGTGGGCTCTAAAGAGGAGTTGGAAGAAATGACCCGCGAGAAGCAAGAAGTTAATTATAACTAATAAGAACCTTACGAGCGCTCTACGGAGCGCTCGTCTTTTATAAATTAATCTAGAGAGTATGGCAGATCAAAAAAAACCAAAGCAGCAGCAAGGGCAGATCAATATAGAATTGGATGAGAATGTTGCCCAAGGTATTTATAGTAACTTGGCGATCATTAATCACTCTGTTTCAGAATTTGTAGTGGATTTTGTGACGATCATGCCGGGTGTTCCAAAGAGCAAAGTGAAGTCTCGCATTATCTTGACCCCGCAGCATGCAAAACGTTTAGTTAAGGCATTGAACGACAATGTTCAGCGTTTTGAGAAAGCGCACGGTGAGATCAAAGATTATCAGCAGCCTTCTATCCCAATAAATTTTGGACCTACAGGCGAAGCCTAATTATAAATAATCCAACCTCACTTTTTGTGAGGTTTTTTTATACCTACTTTTTACTTCCTGTTCTTTCTGTCAAGGCACCTTTATGACGTAAAAGTCATATACTATAATATTTCCCGAATTCACGTAAATACATCCAAAATTCGATACATAAGACGTGTTAAAACTATGTTTATTGGTTCGAAAAATGCATTTTAACGATTTTATAAGAGCTTACAACGAATATAACACTCTGTATTGTAAGAAATTACTTCATCTGTTATACATTTGTCTCAAATCATAAGAGCCCCAATTGGTTTAAACCAATTCTTGTGACGAACCCAAATACCCTACTTATGAAAATAACTGTACCTTCAATTCAGTTTGGCGCATCATATTTGGTAATTTCAAGTTTCATTTTCTTGTTACTTACCGCCAGCAGTCTTGGACAAACCCAAGCACCTTCTGTAACTAGTGGTGTTACATTTCAATGGGACGAAACTCAAACTGTTCCAACCGATCCTGCTACTTTAAGCTCTATTACCATAAATGGAGAGGTATTTCAATCGATTGCTGCACCTTCTTCATATGTATTAACCCGATTGGGTCCTAATGGTCATAGTCCTAATAAGGTGATTAGAAACGGAACAATTATAAACAATTCAAGTGCTACCGTAAATTGGTCTGTAGACGCATTGGCTGCCTTTCAGGATAAAAACTTGAATCATTATTTTCAAGCCAATCCTAACGGTAGAGATATTTGTAATGACTTTTCGGCAGTAAGCACTACCGATGCACAACTGCAATCTCTTTATTATAATCCGGGAATTCCTTCGAATCAAGGAGGTATTATTGCAATCACCGAACGTAATGCCAATAATTGCTATTACATTGGTGTATATGGCACGCCGGTAGGAGGGGGCCCTGAACAGTTCCTAGGGGACACTTTTGTGAGATCGTATTCGACTAACCAAAACGGACCTTTGTTCAACGCACCTCCCGCCGGAGTAGATTATTGGAATTCGGGACGCGTGGTTGAGAACAACGGAACTATAGGGATTGCAATTTTCTTATTAGAGGATTTAGCGCCCGTTGGATCTGTGATTACCCGCGTTGATCTCCTTGCTTCAACTGCCGATCACGGTGACGGAAAGTTTTTCATCTTACAGCGTTATGCAGTCCCTAAGACCGAAAGAAGTTGTATGAATGAAGCCTTCAACGGGACTGTGGATGGAATTAACATCCCGAACGGTTCTACGTTTTCATTGGTTTCAGGACCTACCCCTGCAGGGCAATCTTTCACCTTTAATTCAGACGGTAGTTATTCCTATGATCCTTCTATTGGATTTACGGGTGATGTAACCTTCGATTATTCGGTCTGTCTGCCGGCTCCAAACACCGGAACCTGTGATACAGCTACAGTAACCATAACATATGAATCCGGACCTGGGACTGGTTGCGAATGTTCCTCCGGTAACGCGGATGCCCCGCTTTTACAAAACTAAATTATGCTTGTATTGAAACTAATAATGAACTAAACGATTGATTATGAAAAATACTATTACACTTTTTTCGATTTTCCTTACAATCACCCTCATGGGTCACGCTCAGGTTGGTATTGGAACTACGAATCCTCAGGAAACACTACACGTTGCAGGAAGTGGCAGTACAATTCGTGTTGAAGGATTGAGTCACGTTAATAACAGTAGTAATTTGGGAGGTTCTTCTATGTACAATGTATTGGTCGACCAAAATGGAACTATGGTACTTGGTAATCTGTCCGGAGAAATTTCTTCTGATTCTAATATCGAAAGTCCGGTGGTTGTACAAACCACGGCAAATTCAGGTTTAAATGCCTCACAGCTCTATAAAAAGAACTTTACCCTTACCCAACGTGCCTTGGTAGTGATCACGTATTATGTAGCGTTAGATTTTCAAGGGTATGACGGCATTACTAAAATAGACGATGGTAGAGCAAAAGTGGCGCACAATTATTTTTATCTAGGTAATGGAACTACCCCTGACACATCTAAATCCTACGGAATGACGAGCGTAGTGTATTCCAACGTTAATTGCGATACTGCTACAGGGTTTATTTACAACTCACGTTCTATGACCATTGCTTTGGAACCGGGGACCTACAGTGTACACTTACAAGGTGCGGTATTTGGGGGCGGTTTGGTTTCTGATGCTGCTTTTCAAGTAGCCTTTGGAAATGGAGACAGACTTGACATTCAAGCAATCTACTTGTAAGAAACTATTTTGCAGAATTAACTTTTTCGAACTCGCTCACAAAATGCAAATGTACGTTTGGATATTTGGACTGCGTCATTTGTAATGTAAAGGCTGAATCGGCAAAGAAAACAAGTTGTCCGCGCTTATCCTTTGCAAGAAATTTGGATTTAACACGCTTAAAATCTGCAAACTCATCACTCTTAGGATCTTTCGGGTCGACCCAACAGGCTTTGTGAACATTGAGATTCTCATACGTACAAAGGGCACCGTATTCATGCTCCAGACGATATTGGATCACTTCAAATTGAAGTGCGCCTACAGTTCCAATGACCTTTCGACCGTTTAGTTCCAACGTAAATAATTGAGCGACACCTTCATCCATTAATTGATCGATCCCTTTTTCCAATTGCTTGCTTTTCATAGGATCTGCATTGTTGATGTACTTGAAATGCTCCGGAGAAAAACTTGGAATTCCTTTGTAACGCATTTCTTCGCCTTCGGTAAGGGTGTCACCAATTTTAAAATTCCCGGTATCATGTAAACCAACAATATCACCGGGATACGATACATCGACAATTTGTTTCTTTTCGGCAAAGAAGGCATTCGGACTCGAAAATTTTAGTTTTTTCTTGTTTCGAACGTGTAAATAGGCTGTGTTTCTTTCGAAAGTTCCTGAAACCACTTTTACAAAGGCCAAGCGATCTCTATGCTTTGGGTCCATATTCGCATGAATTTTGAACACAAATCCCGAAAATTCTTTTTCTTCCGGTCGCACCAATCGCGTATCGCTCTCCTTAGGTCGGGGCTTTGGGGCAATTTCAACGAAACAATCGAGCAATTCCCGCACACCGAAATTGTTCAAAGCAGAACCAAAGAAGACCGGCTGAAGCGAACCTTCCAAATATTCATCACGATTAAAATCGGGGTATACTTCATACACCAATTCTAGTTCTTCACGAAGTATAGTCGCCGCTTTTTCTGAAATGATCTTTTCAAGGTCCGGATGATTGACATCCCCAATTTCAATGGTCTCTTCAATATTTTTTCGACTGTCACCACTAAACAGATTCACATTTTTTTCCCAAATGTTATAAATACCTTTAAAGTCGTATCCCATTCCAATTGGGAAACTAAGCGGTGTGACCCGAAGATGTAGCTTTTGCTCGATCTCATCCAGCAATTCAAAGGCATCCTTTCCTTCTCGGTCCAATTTATTGATAAAAACGATCATAGGGATATTACGCATTCGACAAACTTCTACCAGTTTCTCCGTTTGTTCTTCGACACCCTTCGCCACATCGATCACAACGATCACACTGTCCACGGCAGTAAGGGTTCTAAAGGTATCTTCTGCAAAATCCTTATGCCCGGGAGTATCTAGAATATTGATCTTTACGCCTTCATATTCAAATGCTAATACCGAAGTTGCCACCGAGATACCTCTTTGCCGTTCGATCTCCATAAAATCACTGGTCGCCCCTTTTTTTATCTTATTGCTTTTCACGGCACCCGCTTCTTGAATAGCACCTCCAAAGAGAAGCAACTTCTCTGTCAATGTGGTTTTTCCGGCATCGGGGTGAGATATGATACCAAAAGTTCTTCTTCGTTCAATTTCGCGTTTTAGTGACATCGATTGTATAAATAATTAGGCGCAAAGATACACCTACTTTTATGGTTTTAAAAACCGGAAATACTTATAAATTTTCACGGCTTTTAACTGTAAATTTTTCATTAAATTTTAAGACAATATTAAGGTTTCAATTCTCAGTACTTTAGGGCAATTTTGAAGGAAAAATACCAATGGTTTTTAAAATTTTCCTACGTTTCTTTACTAAAGGTTTCCTACAAATTATTAAACTGCGAACTCTCTTAAAAAGAGAGATATACGTATAAACACGTATATACTTTTCCTACAAAAATCCTTGTTGATATTGGAAGATTTGTGTAGTTCACCGAATATTTTTAACCGTTGAACTAATAGTTGAAAATTTGTAAGAATTTAACATTTTTTCCTACGTATATTTGGTTTAAGAAATTCAAAATCAATGCTGTTGGGGCATTTTTTTTTGCATTGCTAATAACCAAATTTTACAATCATGAAAGTTTTAAAAAGAACATCCTCAAAGGATACTTCAAAACTATTATTTACATCTATTATAGTGCTATTTACGGTGAGCTTGTTTTCTTCACAAATCATCGCGCAAAATTGTAATTCCGAATTGAAGGTGCTAAAGAACAGAAATGCGCGTTCTGTTGCCGAAAATGACGGGACGCAATTCACGTTTCAGCTAATCAATAATGCTACTTCGGCACAAACCTATACCATCCGGACCGAAATGTCCAATAAGGTGTTTAAGGTGAAAGGAAAGGTTCCGAAACGTTTGGGACCTAATCAAAATCTTACGAGAACTGTCCTTAAGAATAGAGCACAGATACAATACATTACGGTACCGGCGGGGGCGACTGTCACTTTTCAGGTTCAAGTTACCGTACCGCCGAACACTCCCGTAAATCACTGGGGGGGCATTGATGTTACAGCCACGAGCGATATGTGCCCAAACAACAATATATCAACCCTCTTACGATTATATGTTAGTGACGCTTCAGCTGAGTAAGCTTAAGAAAACAACTAACAAACAAAAATATAGGCTACCACCTAAAATCTCATTTTATGGAAAAGCAATTACTCACTAAAAAAATAGCTAACAGAAAATCGGCCTCACTATTTATAGGTCTTTTTCTTTGTGGCGTGTTTTCACTTTTTTCTCAAGAGATAATCTTGAATAAAGTGGTGACCGAAAGCACCTTGTGTAATCAGTTCGATGTTACGCTTACTGTTATTGGGGACCCTCCGCCAATCGCTCAGGAAGTAGTGTTGGTAATCGACAGATCGGGTAGTATGGGATACGATATACCCAACGATCCCAATGAGTCTATCGACTATGCAAAGGACGCAGCTTCAGCTTTTGTAAATAATCTGTTCCTACCGGCCAATAATCCTACGGGCGCAAATCGTGTGGCCGTAGTTTCTTATTCAACCTCTGCCACTTTGGATATAGGATTGACAGGAGCAGCCGGTAAACAAGCTATTTTAGATGCTATTGATGATTTAGTGGCCAGTGGCGGAACGAACATTGCCGGGGGTTTGGACGTGGCAGATACACACCTTACCAATGCCGGGAACTTCAATTGTGAAACTGCACGAAGTATTCTATTGCTTACCGATGGTGTCACGAACCGAAGATTGAACGGAGTAACCACTTGTAGCAGTAACCCTACGGGTCCATTTCCCGCCAATAACACGGCCTGTATGAATGATGCTATTAATGAAGGTATTGGTGCCCAAACCACTACGGTATTGGGTGAAGTATACAACCAAACAATTTTTTCTGTAGGACTCTTTGGAGGGATTGATAATTCCGACGGTCAAATTCCTGCGACGTTTACGTTGGATCAAATTCAGAATGGAGGTTTATATACCACTGAAAACGCAGCCGATCTTACAGCGATCTATAATCAAATTTTGGGACAGTTAGCATTCGCGGCCAAAGACGCCATCGTTACCGATATGCTGGGAACAGGTTTTCAATTAGTTCCGGGATCTATAAGTCTACCCTTGGAAGCCACTTATAACAATGGCACCAATACCATTACATGGGACTTAGGAAATGTTTCCAATGAAACGCTAACTCTGGAATACACCATTGAAGCCTTCGGAATGGACAGTTGTGGGATTCAAAATTCAGGAATGAGCCAGATGACCTACGAAAACTCCGAATGTGATCCGGAAGTCATGCCTTTTCCGAACCCTCAAGTTTGTGTCCCTTGTCCGGTCATTTCAGACCCAACCCTGGATCAAATTGATTGTACTAACGAAGTAAATTATTCAGCAACTTTCAACCCTGGAACTTGTACACCCTTTTCAGTGGCGTTCGAATGGGAATTTTTTCTAGATAACGTTTCTGTGGGTACAGTGGCAGGAACAACAATGGGAGATCTTTCGGGAACTTTTGTATACACTGGTGGAGGTTCTTTCGATGGCGATTTTAGAGCCGAATTAACCTATACCGGAACTTACAATAACAATTGTAACTTACCTCCGGTAATGGTAGATTCCAATATTCAAGTGTATGTACCGCCTACTGCACCTGTAAGTGGAGGCGATCAAGCCGAATGTGCTGCTCAGCCTACCATTCAAACATTAACGGCAATGGCCAATGTGCTTCCTAATCAAAGTGTGGTGTGGTACGATATGCCTCAAAATGGAAATGTTGTAAACCCAATCCTAAATACTATTGGTTCTGTAACGTATTATGCTGAAACTGTAGATTCCATAAGTGGTTGTTCCAGTACATCGAGAACACCGGTGACATTAACATTATATAATTGTGCTATTACTATTGAAAAATCTGCTACGCCGGATGACCCGAATAATTGTAATCCCGTAGCGCCTAATGAAAGTATCGCGTATACGTTTACCGTAACCAATCAAGGGGATGTTGCCATCACCGGAGTTGAAGTAAATGATCCGTTGATCGACCCAATTAACCCGATTCCAGGTCCCGATAGTGGCGATGCCACAAATCCCGGTGTATTAGATGTTGGAGAGGTTTGGACATATACTGCATCGTATACGGTCACACAAGCAGATATTGTAAATGGGCAAGTACTTAATACCGCTACCGTCGATGGATCAGTAACAGGTTCCTCAGCTTCTTTTAATGTGAATGATGATGATTCTGAAACTGTTGTTTTATGTCAAAATGCTGAAATATCCATTACAAAAGCAAGTACGAGCGCCACAGGTAATTGTATCAATTTTGAAGAAAATGATATAATAGCATATACGTTCGAAGTTACTAATGAAGGAGATGTAGATATCACAAATGTTGTAGTGACCGATCCTGTATTGGGTGGTGTCATTGCCGGACCTGCAAATGGTGATATCAATAATGATAACATTTTAAATGTAGGTGAAGTATGGTATTATACGGCAAATTATGCAGTAACTCAAGAAGACGTTGATAATGGTTCTGTAGTTAATATAGCTGAAGTTAACGGGAATACAGCATTGGGAGCAGTTAATGACCCAAGTAATCAAGTAACTGTTTTAATTTGTCAGGCTGGCGATATAGCCCTTGTAAAGACAAACGATCAAATCCCCGGACAAGGCAACTGTGTTGATCTCTCTGAAGGCGATACGGTAACATATACCTTTACGGTCACCAATGAAGGGAACCTGTCGATTGACAATGTAGTGGTCACTGATCCGCTTGCAGGTCTTTCGGCCATTGCCGGACCAAGCGGAGATACAGGAGCCGATGGGATCTTAGGTCTCACGGAAGTATGGACCTATACAGCTACCTATGTAGTGACCCAGGCCGATGTGGATGCAGGTCAGATAACCAATCAGGCGAGCGTCAATGGACTTGCGATGAACCCTGCCAATACTCCGGTGAGCGATCTTTCAGGATCGACCACCACTACGGATGATGCTACGGTGATTCCTATCTGTCAGGCTGGCGATATAGCCCTTGTAAAGACAAACGATCAAATCCCCGGACAAG
>NZ_CAXAXI010000037.1:0-18399 GCF_963972995.1 uncultured Altibacter sp. | reverse complement strand
TATAATAAGTAGAAGTACCGTCGGAAAGAAAGGTCACTTCAGAAGTAAACCCTGCACAACCAGCCGCATCATCGTTGGAGGCTAATTCGTTCGCAAGGCTACAATCATCATACACCCGTAATACAGTGTCAAAATCGGCTGTACCACAGGTAGAAACGGTTACCAATTGCGGCATTCCGCTTCCTGTAAAGCTGAAAAACTCGTCGTTAGCGGCATTGCCACCACTGTCGCTGTCGTTTATTGTTTCTCCGGATACGACATCACCACAAACCAACGGCAGGGCTCCTGCACAGCCATCGTTTGCTACATTGAAAATATTATATCGTGACACATAGGCGTCATAGAATCCAACTACATTTTGAATATCTTCGGTTGCAAAGGGATCGAAATCCATAGAACTACTTCTAAAAGCTCCCAAGGTAAGTACTTCGTTATTATCGTTAAAGTAGATCTGCCCATCGATCTCCATGTGATCGCCTCCCACACTCCAATGATTCATATAGGTACCGGTTGTTGTGATCTCAAGGAGAAATGCATCCGCTCTTCCGTTGGATACAGTCTCGGCTGTTCCTGCACCCGCGTCAAAGTCGGTCGTACCGTTAAACGATCCTGTGGCGAACAGATTACCGTTCAATCCTTCTGTTACGTCATAGAAATCTTCGAAATCGGTAGTCTCACCTCCTAAAACATAACTAAAGTCATAACTCCCATCCGAATTCAATTTAGTTAAATAGGCATCCCAAGGTCCATTCGAGACAACAGTGTTATCGCCCGCAGTGGGGTCAAGATCGACCGTTCCGCTAAACATACCGCTCACATAGATCCCTGAGCTTAGGTTTTTTATCGATTTTACAATGTCCAGACCGGATCCTCCAAAAGCGTTCCCCCAAATAAAATTACCGTCAATATCCAATTTCGCTGTAAAAATATCATCGCCGCCATTGGAAGTATGGTTATTGGTTCCCGCATTAGGATCGAGATCCACTGTATTTCGGAAACGTCCCGCAATGAGGATATCCTCATTGTCATCAAATTCAATATCTTCAATACTTACAATTCCGGTAGAGGGGAAGGTCTTTACCCAAACAAAATTTCCGTCAGTATCAAGTTTAAGTAAGAAGCCGTCAGGTGAAGAACCGCCTCCGGTAGAAAAGATCTCAACAGTTCCGGTAGGGGAAGGATCGAAATCGGCGAAATTAAAACTACCGCCTATATATACATTTCCATTACTATCTACCTCAATAGATTTCGAATCCTCGTTTACGGCGCCAAACGGATTACTTACTTGTTTCGCCCATACAAAATCGCCATTACTGTCGAGTTTAATGATAAAGCAATCTCTCCTTAGTAAAAAAGAAGGTTGCATCAATTGAAAAACTCCGGGTCCCGGATCGGCATCGAAAGCGTTGCTTCCCGCTCCTTGAAAATATCCTGTTATATAGATATTATCATTTGCATCTACAGCGACATCTACAGCGACATCATCAAATCCACCACCAAATCCTTTTACCCAAACAGGGTTTCCGTCATTGTCGAATTTAGTTAAAAACCCGTCTGCATTTCCGCCGGCCCATGTGATCGTTTCGGAACCAACGGTGATCGTTCCCGAATAAATCCCGGAAGCATAAAGATTTCCGGCACTGTCCATCGCAGAGTGGTAGGGAATCTCAATACCCCCGTCTCCAAATGTAGTCGTGCCAAAGTACTCTTGGGAAATTCCCAGCGCACTCATAAACACACAGTTTAAGATAAGTACTAATTTTTTCATTTTACTATGTTTAAAAGGTTACTAATTAATTATTCTTGATGTTAAATTCCAATCCAATCCCACGTACACTTTCAATACTTATAGCGGGATCATTGCTAAGGCGTTTACGTATCCGGGTAATGAACACATCCATGCTTCTTCCTGAGAAGAAGTCGTTCTTCTTCCAGATGTCCAACAAAATGGCTTCCCGTTTTATCAACTGATTGCGGTGTTGATAGAGATAAAGCAAAACGTTCGCTTCTTTGGCTGTGATCTTTTCGGTTTGTTCGTTGCGGGTCAATTCAAGGTTATGGTAATCGAATTGATAATTCCCTATTTGTATAAGCCCGTCTATTTTAATCTCTTCGGAAGTGATCTGCTGTTTGGCGCGTTTAATGATGTTCTGAAGCCTAAGGATAAGCTCCTCTGCCTCAAAGGGTTTCACGATATAATCGTCGGCACCCAGTTTCAAGCCCTTAATTTTATCTTCCTTTGTTTTCCTTGCGGTAAGGAATAAAAATGGGATCTCAGGATGTGCTTGCACAATCTTTTTCGCGACCGAAAATCCGTCTAATTTAGGCATCATGACATCCAGAATACAGATATCGAATTCTGCCGTTTCAAAAATGGACAAAGCTTCTTCGCCGTCCTTTGCCCATTGGACATCAAACTTATTGAGTTCCAAATACTGCTTCAGCATTATACCAAAATCCTGATCGTCCTCTGCTAATAAGATCCTTCTCATGAAACAATAGGTATTAAAATAATGAATGTAGACCCTTTTCGTTCTTTACTGGTCACATATATGGAGCCATGGTGTGCCTTAATGATCTGGTGTGTATAATACAAGCCCAGTCCCAATCCTTTATAATTATGTGTGTCCTTTTCGCTGACTCGGTAGAACTTGTCGAAAATGAATTTTTGATATTTTTCAGAAATACCGATCCCGTTATCTGTAACGGTGATTCTATGAGAATTCTTAGCCCTGTCTATACTATAGGTTACCACTACACGCGTCCCTCCGTATTTTATGGCATTTGTAAGGAGGTTGATAATGGCAGTACTCAGATAAAACGTATCGGCATTCATAAGAACGCCTGTAGTATCGATCTCTTTTTCAATGGCTACGCCGTTCTGCAAGGAAAGTTTAAAATCCTCCACTACCTGATCTATAAAGAGACTTGCATTAAACGCTTCTTTGGATAACTGAATTTGTTTATACCCCAAGCTACTTTGTAACACTTGGTCGATCAAGCGTTGCAAACGAATATTTTGCCTGTTGATAATAGCTATGGCCTCATTAGTCATCTCAGCATCGCCTTCGGCATGACCGCTTGTTAAGGTTTTGGTGGCTAACGAAAGTGTTGATAAAGGGGTTTTTAACTCGTGTGTAATATTGTTAATAAAATCGGTTTTGATTTCGGCAATTCTTTTTTGCTTCAACAGGTTATGAATGGAATAGTACAACAGACCTACCACAAAAACAAACAACAGCACCGAAATTATGAGCAAACCCGATAATTCTTTTACGATCGCCAATTCCCAATTAAGAATGTTCATGTGAATATGCGATTTGAACTCCAAAAAGAAGGTGTCTTGCATTCCGCTGCGTTCGTAATCGTGATCGATGGTCCAAGTGCTGTTATTTATAAGTATTCCGCCTTCTTCTACAAAATCAGTCCCCAACAAAAGGATTGAATCTTGCCGATTTGCGCCTAAAAGAACTTCCTTGTTTCCAAGCGAATCCGATATGGCAATATAGGAAGCGGTCTTTCTGAATTTTACATCTGCATCAAAACCTGAGGCTGCCATTCCTTCTTCGTACCGATCTATAAACAACAGATTGACGGCCTCCGCTTTCTTTCGCAACTGAAACAATACCTGCTCCTTAGACAGCTTATTGTTCTTATAGGCTTCCAATTGTGTAAGAAAATCATTTCGGTATAACCACATGATTGAATCAACTTCCGGCGCGCTATAAACTTTTGCAATAGCATTTCGCGCATCGACCGTAAAGGTCTTTTTCTTTAGCTCGTAGGTATTATAGATAAGGTATCCTTGGATCGCGGTAAGTGCGATCAATGTTAGGATAGCGCCAAAGATCAATGCTTTAGATTTCAATTGCATGGGTTAAAATTAATATTAAAGTCTTAAAAGGAGGTATTGTTAACTTCCGTTAACTGTACGTTAACTGAAATTAAATACTTCACATCAAAATTATATATGTTTGTTGTAGAGGAGGTTACAGGAACTTCGATTTAAGTTCCGGGGTAGGGATCATGCAGCTTTCCTTTTTACCATACCAGCGATACCGGTTCTTTGCAATATAATCGTAGACCCAATTTCTAATAAATTTTGGCACGATTATAAAGCCATAGAGCAGGGGGTAGGCACCGGAAAGTTCTCTGGCAATACGTAATGCAGCCGAGGATTTCTCGAAACTTCTATTGCCGTCAATAAGAATAATAGAGTCTGTTTTTGAAGTATCTATGCCGTGTTCGTTCACCAACACCATCCCAACATTGCTTTGTAAGGCCGCAAAACGAAATACATCCTTTTTGTCTCGTTTTATAATAAACACAACCGAGCTGTTGCAAAGGTTACACACGCCGTCGAATAAGATTATTTTATGTGCTACTTCGTGGCTCATACTTTTTCCAATTCTTCCATATTGACATTGGTCGTGAACATGCCATAGTTCACGATCGCTTTATTCTTTTCTATCGTATCGATGGTGCCAATGGCTCTTCCATCTATCATACGTACTCGATCACCCACCTTCAAGGCTACTTTGGGTTTTGGAGGGGGTGCTTTTTTTGCCTCTTCCTTTTCAGCTTTCTTCCGTTTTCGTATTACCGCTACCTTTTCTTCAACCTCTTTCTCGGTCACTCGCTTCTTCGCAGTTTCCTTTTGCTTTATTTTAGGAGCAATTTTTTTCCGTTTGCTGTTCTCGACCATGACCAGCTTAAGCAGCTCATCGATAAGGACTTTCTTTTTCTTATTATTAAAATATTTTTCTGAAAGTTGGTCGAATTTTTTCCCGAGACTTATCAACTTCTGATTGGCATCGTACAACTCCTGATAGCTTTCTAACTTCTCTTGTACGCGCGAGTTGATCTCTTCCAATTGCCTGCTCTCTTCTCTGGCCTTTTGCTCTTCAGTCTTCAAGTTTTCTGAAGTCTTGCGAAGTTGGGATCGTTCTTTCTGAAGGTTTGCAATGGTCTTATCAAAACGTACTTTCCCTCGCGCTATCTTTTTCTTTGCTTTATTGATCAAACTATACGGTATCCCATTCTTCTGCGCCACCTCGAAGGTGAATGAACTTCCGGCTTCCCCCAAATGGAGTTTGTAGAGGGGCTCTAAGCTTTTGCTGTCAAATTGCATATTTGCGTTCATCGCGAACGGCAGTTCATTTGCCAAAAGCTTCAGGTTGGTATAATGGGTTGTAATGATACCAAATGCCTCCCGTTCGTAGAACACTTCCAGGAACGTTTCAGCCAAGGCTCCTCCTAATTCAGGATCGCTTCCGGTTCCAAACTCGTCAATAAGAAAAAGCGTGTTCTCGTTGCATTTTTTCAAGAACTGGTTCATCTTTTTAAGTCGGTAACTATAGGTGCTTAGATGATTTTCGATGGATTGGTTGTCACCAATATCGGTTAATACCTTGTCGAAATAACACAACTCGCTTTGTGGATCGGCCGGAATAAGCATCCCACTCTGCAACATCACTTGCAACAAGCCTACAGTCTTTAAGGTAATACTTTTCCCGCCGGCGTTGGGTCCCGAGATCACGATAATTCGCTTTTTCGGATCCAGCTCTATGGTCTGCGGATAGGTAGTTTCTTTGCGTTTACGGTTGGAAATTAAAAGTAGCGGGTGATATGCCTTTTGAAGGAGGATGTGTTTTTCTGAAGTGATTCTGGGCAAGACAGCATCGATCCCATTTGCATATTTGGCTTTGGCTGAAAGCGTATCGATCGCGATCAAATAATCTTGAAACGTTGAAAGCAATTCAGAAAAAGGACGTATCGTTTCGGTAAGTGCTTTAAGGATTCTCTTGATCTCCTCTTGTTCCTCATAGAGCAAATTGCTCAATTCATTGGCAAAATCCAAAGTTTCCTGAGGTTCGATATAAACAATACTTCCTGTTTTTGAACTCCCAAGTACAGCACCTTTTACTTTACGGCGATGCATTGCTTTTACTGCGAGTACCCTTCTGTTTTCAACGATGGTCTCTTTGATGTCATCGAGATAATCAGACTGCCCGTAACGACTCAGCGCTTTGGTGAACGAAGAATTGATCTGGCTGCGCACCACCCGCAATCGTTGTCGGATCTCGTACAGATCCGTTGAAGCATCGTCCTTTAGCTCACCGTACCTGTCGATCACTGCACTAATAGCGTCACCAATATGGGGCGTATGGTGAATCGCTTCAGAAAAATCATTGAGATAGGTATAGAATTCCTCGTATTTCTTAAAAAATGCAAGAAGTATCTTGGTTGTTTCTGAAAGGGTCAAAATTCGCCTAAAACCCGAAACATCCAAGCTGCTATTCTCTATCTCCAACATTCGAAGCTCCCTAAAGATAGGATCGAAACCATGATTGGGAATTGGATTGTCGCCCTCTAAAGACGCCTTAAATTCTCGAACACGATGTAACTCGGGCGCTATGTCCTCCTTATTCTTGAACGGCCTAATGCCGAGCACAGTTTCGCTCCCGGGTTCTGTGACACAGAAGGTTGCGATCTGTTTCAAAACAGCCGGGAATTCTAAGTCTTCTAAAGTTTTTTTATCGATGCGGATCATTCCCCGGGTTTCTTGTAATTTTACATGAAGGTAGCACAAAAGTACTAATAATGGACGTAAAAATTGAAGCCGGCTGGAAGGAAGCATTACAGGATGAGTTTAACAAGAAGTACTTCCGGGAACTAACGAGCTTCGTAAGGCAGGAATACAAAACACACAGGTGTTTCCCTCCAGGAAATCAAATATTCTCGGCATTCATGCACACACCCTTTCATAAGGTGAAAGTTGTGATCCTGGGTCAGGATCCGTATCACGGACCGGGTCAGGCTAATGGTCTGTGCTTCTCTGTGACAGAGGGTACCGCAAAGCCTCCATCGCTACAAAATATCTTTCAGGAGCTACATACAGATGTAAAAAGACCGATCCCTCAATCCGGTAATCTCCAACCGTGGGCAGATCAGGGCGTATTATTGCTTAATGCTACATTAACCGTGCGGGCACATCAAGCCGGAAGTCATCAAAATAAAGGCTGGGAACAGTTTACGGATGCAGTCATTGAAAGCCTTTCTGAAAAAAGGAAAGGGCTGGTGTTTTTATTATGGGGCGGCTATGCCAAACGAAAAGGAGCGAAGATAGATACATCAAAACATTTGGTATTAAGCAGTGGACATCCATCACCACTAAGCGCTAACAGAGGCTATTGGTTTGGAAACAAACATTTCAGTAAAACAAACAATTATTTAAAAGAAAATGGGCAAAGGCCCATAGATTGGTAGTATTGAAAAATCCCGGAAGAAGCGGGGAGGAACTAGTCTATTCTTCTTCGGGTACTTCAGACTCGGAGGCGTCGTTACAGCTAAATTGTAACAACAAGAAGTTAGTTACAAGCAAGGCCCCCAATACGATTAAAAATGTATACATATCTCTTACTTTTATAGTACAAAGATGCACGGATGCTTTATAGGTTGCGTCTTGTGGTAATTTATTTTTAAAAAGTATGTAAGATCCTGTCCGGCAACAACTTATTTTTTATAAGATCGAGCTTTTGTAATTGAGATTGAATACGTTCTACTTGTATTTCGGTTAAATTTTCCTGACTCCACTCCGTCAAGCGTAACCATTCTTCTACATCCTGTAACTGCTGTCCATAGCGATGAGCGATCATAGTTGCAATTTCAGGTATTTCTTTAAAATGAGCTGTGGTACGATTAATAATAGCCAAAATATCTTGAACAGCTTGACCATGTGAGGTTATAAATTCATTGCGCACTGCGATCACAAAACAAGGCCAAGGCGTTGGGCATTCACCCAGAATTCGGAATGGGCCGTCATCAACATACGGTTTCGTGGTGAATTTTTCCCACATAAAGTAGTCGCCTTGTCCTTTGGGCAAGCCCTCCAAAGCGCCCTCTAGATCACCAATGACTTTAAACTTAAGATCCTTTTCCATGTCCCATCCTTGATCTTCGGCATGTACATAGGCCATGAGATGCGAGCCCGACCCGAAACGACTTATCGCAGCATGCGTACCCCGAAGATCCTCAACCTTTGTGTAAGACGCCGTATCGGCTACGTGAATGCCCCATATAAGTGGAGACTTCACAAAAACCTGAACGATACTGCTGGGATTTCCTTTTACAATATCACGAATGATCCCTTCGGTAAGGATCACAGCCATATCGATCTCTCCCGAGCGAAGTGCCTTATTCATTTGTCCGGTTCCTCCCGAAAAATCCTTCCAACGAAGATTGACACCTTTTTCTTGGTATTCCTTGTTCTTAAGGGTAAGATACCATGGTAGATTGAAATGTTCGGGAACGCCGCCTATGGTAATCGTTTTCATGATACAAGTACGTCAAGGGTATGTTGAACAAGCTTGTGAATGGCTTCCTTGGGCTTACTACTAAACTGTCCGTTAGGGCGATTGGCCAGGATTGCGTTTAAGGAGATGGCACGATGCCCCAATAACTTTGACATTCCGTAGATTCCTGCTGTTTCCATTTCCAGATTGGTAATTTTTCTTCCCTTATAATTAAAGGAAGCGATTTTATCGTTAAGAAACGGATCTTGAAGCGCTAAACGTAGTACACGGCCCTGTGGACCATAGAAACCAACGTTGGTGGTCGTAAATCCATTTTGTATGTTTTCTGAAGCAAACTTCGTTAAGAGATCGGTGTCGGCATGCACAACATACGGATGGGATTTTTGAACGCTCCATTGTGTATGCTTCATAAACGCTTCGGAAACTTCTGTGTCTAAGAATGTAGTGTTTCCGTAGAAATGAAGCAACGTATCAAACCCCATGGCAAGTTCGCTCACCAACATACTGTCCACAGCAATCTCCGGCTGAAGTGCCCCGGAAGTACCAATACGAATAATATCCAGTGGTGTGTGAGTCTCTTTTACGGTACGCGACTCAAAATCAATATTGACCAACGCATCCAATTCGTTAAAAACAATATCGATATTGTCGGTTCCAATACCCGTTGAAAGGACAGAAATACGTTTTCCGCGATAGGTCCCGGTGTGTGTTTTAAATTCCCGGTGAAAGGCTTTTAAATCGATGGTATCGAAATAGTCTGAAACCAGATCGACCCGATCCGGGTCACCAACCACGATAACCGTAGTTGCCAAATCCTCAGGTTTTAAATTAAGATGATAGATACTGCCATCGGGATTAAGGATGAGTTCAGACGCTGCTATTCGTTTACTTTGGTTATCCTCCAACACGTTTTGTTTTAAATCCTTTTTCCTGAAGGAAGGTCATGATCTTATCACGATAATCACCCTGAATAATGATCTGTTCATTTTTGAAACTGCCGCCAACACTCAACAATTGTTTGATCTCTTTCGCTAATTGCTTGAAGTCACTATCGGCTCCGGTATACCCTTCGATAATGGTAATGGGTTTTCCCTTGCGTTTTTCGTATTTACAAAGAAGTGGCTCGTCCTGCATCCATACGGTCGTCTCGGGTGTTTCTTCAGGTACTTCTGAAGGCTCGTGATCCGGAAAAAGTTGCTTTAGTTGATCTTGTAGGTCCATTATTTTTTGATCAATCCGATTTCTACCAAGCGCTGACGAAGGAACTCACCGGCCGTAATGTCCTCATAGGCTTTCGGGTGTTCCTCGTCTATACATTCGTCCAAACAATTCAACTTCATATCGCTGCGTGGATGCATAAAGAAAGGGATAGAATAGCGTGGCGTGTCCCATTGGTCCCGCGGCGGATTTACCACTCGGTGGATCGTAGAGCGTAATTTATTATTGGTGTGACGCTCTAACATATCACCCACATTGATCACCAATTCATCTTCCTGCGGAATGGCATCGATCCATACTCCGTCTTTTCGAAGCACTTGTAATCCTCCCGTAGAGGCTCCCATTAAAAGAGTAATGAGGTTGATATCGCCATGAGCACCTGCGCGAACGGCTCCTTTAGGCTCTTCGGTGATAGGAGGGTAATGGATGGGGCGTAAAATGCTGTTCCCGTTGGTGGCCCAATGATCAAAGTAATGCTCATCCAATCCAATATAGAGTGCTAAGGCGCGTAGCACATAAATGCCGGTCTTTTCCAGCATACGGTACGCTTCCATACCGGTAGCATTAAAGTTAGGAAGTTCACTAACAACTACGTTGTCCGGGTAGGCTTCAGGAAGATTAGCATCTTCAGAGGCTTCTTGTCCAAAATGCCAGAACTCTTTTAGATCGCCTTCCTTTTTACCTTTGGCGTGTTCTTTTCCGAAGGAAACATAACCACGCTGACCTCCTAGACCTTCGATCTCATACTTTTCCTTTGTTTCAACAGGCAATGCGAAGAATGATTTTACTTCTTTATAGAGGTTTTCTACCAGAACATCACTTAAAAAGTGATTCTTTAGAGAAACAAAGCCTATCTCTTCGTATGCACGACCAATTTCATTGACGAACTTTTGTTTTCTATCGGGATCGCCGGAAATAAAATCGGCAAGATCTACACTGGGTATATTATTCATAAGACGTATTGTTAACGGTACAAAGATACCAAAATACAGGCGCATTTCCATACATAAAAAATCTACTTTATTTCGTGGTCTCACTCGCTTTTTTTCTACTTTTGGAGTTTGTAACCCATACTCATGAAAACTCAGACTGCAGCGCATACCCATTTCGATTTTTCCAATCACGACCTCGACAACACAACACTTATCTCCCTTTATAAAGCCATGCTAAAACCTCGATTGATCGAGGAAAAAATGCTTATTCTCCTACGACAAGGAAAGATATCCAAATGGTTTAGCGGCATTGGTCAGGAAGCGATCTCTATAGGCGTAACGGCGGTACTTGATAAAGAAGAATACATCCTTCCCATGCACCGAAATTTGGGCGTATTTACCTCGCGTGATATTCCACTACACAGACTTTTCTCACAATGGCAGGGTAAAGCGAACGGATTTACGAAGGGAAGAGACCGTAGTTTTCATTTTGGGACACAGGAATTCAAGATCATAGGGATGATCTCCCATCTCGGACCACAATTTGGCGTGGCCGATGGGATCGCTTTGGGGAATATACTTAAAAAGAACAATCAGGTATGTGCTGTTTTTACCGGCGAAGGCGGCACCAGTGAAGGAGATATTCATGAAGCTCTAAATGTGGCTTCCGTGTGGCAATTACCTGTCTTGTTTTGTGTAGAGAACAATGGCTACGGACTTTCAACTCCTACACGCGAACAGTATTTTTGTGAACATATTGCCGATCGCGGAAAAGGATACGGGATGGAATCGCACATATTTGAAGGCAATAACATTATTGAGGTCTATACAAAGCTCCGGACAATCGTTGAAAGCATGCGAAAGGAACCCCGACCTGTGCTAATAGAGTTTAAGACCTTTAGGATGCGGGGCCATGAAGAGGCCAGTGGTACCAAATACGTGCCCCAAGATTTGATGGACCAATGGGCGGCGAAGGATCCATTGGAGAACTATGCTGAATACTTGCGGAATGCTGCTATTTTAACCGAAGAAGACGAAGTCGCATTCAAGTCGGAAATCGTACGAGAGATCAATGAACATCTGGACATTGCATTTGAGGAAGCAGAAATAGAAGCTATTGAAAGCAATGAACTAAATGACGTGTATAAAGAGTTTGTATATCAAGAAGTTAAAGCGAATATAGAAACTGAAGAATTGCGTTTAATAGATGCCATTTCACAAGGATTGCGACAATCCATGGAACGGCATGACAACCTAGTACTTATGGGGCAGGACATCGCCGAATACGGAGGTGTCTTTAAGATTACGGAAGGTTTTGTGGATGCCTTTGGAAAAGAACGAGTGCGCAATACACCTATATGTGAATCGGCCATTGTTTCTGCTGCCATGGGACTTTCGATCACCGGATTTAAAGCCATGGTCGAAATGCAGTTCGCAGATTTCGTAACTTCGGGCTTTAATCCTATTATCAACTACCTGGCAAAATCTCATTACCGCTGGAATGAAAAGGCCGATGTGGTCATTCGGATGCCATGTGGTGCAGGCGTAGGCGCAGGCCCGTTCCATAGTCAGACAAACGAGGCTTGGTTTACACATACACCGGGACTTAAAGTAGTGTATCCGGCATTCCCGTATGACGCAAAAGGACTTTTAGCGACCAGTATCGAAGATCCTAATCCGGTCTTGTTCTTTGAACACAAGGCTTTATACCGAAGTGTTCGCCAACAAGTGCCAACCAACTACTATACATTGCCATTGGGCAAGGCAGCTCTGTTACAGGAAGGAAATGACGTTACCGTAATTACCTACGGTGCCGGCGTACATTGGACCTTAGATACCTTAGCGCAACTTCCCGATGTGAAGGCAGATGTTCTGGACCTTCGCACCTTGTTACCGCTGGATACGGAAGCGATCTATACTTCCGTAAAGAAGACAGGAAAAGTGATCATCCTACAGGAAGATTCCTTGTTCGGAGGTATTGCTTCAGATATTTCAGCATTAATCTCGGAAAATTGTTTTCAGTATTTAGATGCACCAATAAAGCGTGTGGCGAGCTTGGAAACACCTATTCCGTTTGCCAGTCAATTGGAAGCACAATACCTTCCGAAGAGAAAATTCAAACAACATTTACTGGATTTATTGCATTATTAATATTTTAACATTTGTTGTTAAACTTTAAACAAAGATTCTTCACCACATTTTTTGTTGCGTACCTTAGTATCATACTAATCATTAAAAACACAAAATTATGGTACGCTGGATTATTATCTTTTTAGTTATTGCACTTATTGCAGCCGTTTTTGGATTTGGAGGTATTGCTGAAGGAGCAGCCGACATCGCCAAGATCATCTTTTACATCTTTATTGTCTTGTTGGTAATCTCATTACTCTCAAGATTATTTAGAAGATAGAAACATTTAACCTAACATAAACCTATAACACATGAGAAAAATACTTGTATTGGCTGTATTTGCAGCCGTAGCATTTGCATGCGGAACACCCAAGACTGTTCAAGAATCACGTAAAGTCATTAAAGGCTATTGGTCTTTGGACGAGATATCGTACAACAAGTCCGGCACCTTTAATGTAACGCTCTTTAGCGATACGTCTAAAGAATGTTTCGAGGGAAGTACTTGGCGATTTATTCCAAATAACAATACCGGAGTCTATACCATAAACAATGGGAATTGTCCGTCCGGTGATCGAAATTTTATTTTTGATATCCAAGAGATGGATCCTAGTAGTGGTTTATACGACTTCTTGTTAAAGCCAACCAACGCCAAGGGGAAATCTGAGAACAGCATAGGTTTCCGAGTGCGACTGTCTCAATTAAACGAATCTTCTATGAAATGGGAGCAGACAGTTACATTAGACGGAGCGCCCTTCAAAATATATATGAACTTTTCTAAAATCGAAGAATAACATGAAAACAAGAATGAAACAAATAGCAACCATGCTCGCAGCAATCGTACTCGTTATGGGTATGTCTAGCTGTGAAGCCACCAGAAACGCAAATAACAAACAAAAAGGTGCCGTTATTGGTGCTGCCGGTGGGGCCATCTTAGGTGCCATTATTGGTAATAATGTTGGAAAAGGGGGTAATGGAGAACTCGGTGCCGTTGTAGGTGGTGTTGTTGGAGGTACTGCAGGTGTCCTTATTGGTGCTAAAATGGATAAGCAAGCTAAGGAGATCGAAAATGAGATCCCCGGTGCCCAGGTAGAACGTGTGGACGATGGTATCGTTGTCACTTTCGATGAGAACAGCGGTGTGTATTTTGACACAAATAAATACAATATCAATGCAGCTTCTCAGGCAACCTTGGATAAATTAACAGGAATTCTTCGGGAATACCCGGATACCAATGTATTGGTCGTAGGTCATACAGACAGTGTGGGTGCGGATGAATACAATATGAAGTTATCTGAGCAGAGAGCGTATGCGGTAACCAATTATTTCACGCAAACAAAGGGACTTAGTGCAAGTCGTTTTACAACGAACTGGTATGGAGAACAAGCGCCTGTTGCAGACAACAGTACCGCCGAAGGTCGTGCGAAGAACCGACGTGTGAACATTGTCATTGTTCCCAATGAGAAAATGAAGCAAGAAGCTCAAAATGAAGCACAAGGCAATTAACCTTCAACTTCAATAACTATAAATCCCATATACAACCGTGTATGGGATTTTTTTATGCCGAAAAAAACTCCGTTCTTTAAATAATGACTCACGACACAACTTGGGAGGTGCTTATTATTGGTGGTGGTTTGGCCGGACTCACCGCGGCCTTACATCTGTCCCGTACGGGTCGACAAGTATTAGTTATTGAGAAATATGGGTATCCCCACCATAAGGTCTGCGGCGAATATATTTCCAATGAAGTTCTACCGTATCTAAATCGGTTGGGCATCGATCCGTTTGCCATTGAAGCTAAGTCGATCTCTAAGTTTCAAATTAGTACAAAGAACGGACATACGTTGGAGACAGAGCTCCCACAAGGCGGTTTTGGAATAAGTCGGTTTGCATTTGATGCCTTACTCTACGAACATGTACTCAAACAAGCAACCGTTGCATTCGATACCGTCGAAAACCTAAGCTTTGATGACAATGTTTTTGATGTACGTACTCAAAACGGAAATGCGTATAAAGCTTCCTTTGTTTTGGGTGCTTTCGGAAAAAGATCCAATTTGGACGGTCTGTTGGATCGCCCCTTTATGAAGCAAAAATCTCCTTGGCTTGCGGTAAAAGCGCATTACAACTATGCATTCCCGGAAGACACCGTGGCATTACACAATTTTGAAGGAGGCTACTGCGGACTTTCGATGACCGAAACGAACGTGGTGAATGCGTGCTACCTAACCACCTTTAGATCGTTTAAGCGATTCAAAACCATCCCCGATTTTCAGAAGGAAGTTATGTCAGAGAATCCGCATATAAAAAAATTTTTTACGGAAGCCGAGCTTGTTTTCGAAAAACCACTTGCCATCAGTCAGATTTCATTTCAATCCAAGCAACCTGTCGAGAATCATATTTTTATGATAGGAGATAGTGCAGGCTTGATACACCCCCTTTGCGGCAATGGAATGGCCATGGCTATACATGCTGCAAAAATTTTTTCAGAATTATACTTGGATTACACGAAAACGAAGCAAACCGATAGAACTGTTCTGGAGAATGCATACAGAAGCGCATGGCAAACCGCATTTTCTAAACGCTTGCGCACCGGCCGTAGGATACAATCCATGTTGCTGCAGCCTATCGTGAGCAGGATGGGGTTCAAGGTAGCAACGACCTTTCCAAGGTTGGTCCCGGCGCTCATACAACAAACACACGGCGAACCTTTTTAAATGGTAACATACAGTTCTAAATATCGATCCACAGCACCGGAAATTATGGACAGCTTTGAACTGCAAGGGGAGGAGATGAAGTTTTTATTAACCGACCTCAAGACCATCAATACGTATTTGGGTGGCACCTCGGTTACGTTGGACGGCTTAAAAGTTCTCTTGCGATCACACCCAAAGGATCGTTTAGTAACGATCGTGGATATGGGCTGTGGAGATGGAGAGATCCTACGGAGTTGTGCAGCTTTTGCTGAAGAGAACAACTACCGGTTCCAATTGATAGGTGTTGATGCGAATAGCCATATTCTGAAGGAAGCAAGGATCCGTTCCGGCAAGCATTCTTCCATTACGTTTCTAGAACTGGATGTATTTTCTGAAGCAATGCAAAAAATAGAATGCGATATCGTCCTCTGTACCTTGTTCTTACATCATTTTAGTCGAAACGACATTATAAAACTCTTGACAAATTGTGTGCATAATGCGAAAGTTGGGGTGATCATTAACGACTTACACCGCAGCAGATGGGCATTTTGGCTGTTTGGTATATTTAGCAGATTGTTTATAAATACGCGTACGGCGCGACATGACGGACTTGTTTCTATTGCCCGTGGTTTCAAAAGAAAGGATATAAAAAACATGCAGAAACACTTTCCGAATACGGAACAACGAGTACGCTGGAAATGGGCATTCCGATATCAATGGATCATCAAATCAAACAAATGAGTGTAAAGATCACAACTGTTGCAACACAACTACCACCCTATACCCGAGTGACCCGGGAAATACTGCCTTTCGTAGAAGCTTGGCTGGAGGGGCAGGAACCACGGTTCAAACGTAAGGTCATAAAGATTTTTGAAGGAGCCGGGGTCGACAGAAGGTATTCCATTATGGATGCTCATGAGGTGTTCGCAGCGACCTCATTTGAGGAACGCAACGATATCTATGTCAGGGAAGTGCGTAAGCTAGGGAGACGATCGCTGGAAAAGGCGTTAGAAAAAGCATCGTGGAATCCTACGGATATCGATTTCCTTATCACCGTGAGTTGTACCGGGATCATGATCCCTTCGGTAGACGCCTATCTCATCAACGATTTGAAGATGCGACAGGACGTGGTGCGTTTACCCGTTACTGAAATGGGATGTGCGGCAGGGGTTTCGGGAGTAATTTACGCACACAATTTCCTAAAAGCAAATCCCGGAAAAAGAGCGGCCGTTGTGGCCATCGAATCGCCTACGGCCACCTTTCAACTCAATGATTACTCTATGGTGAATATCGTAAGTGCGGCTATTTTTGGCGATGGAGCGGCCTGCGTTCTGATGTCTTCAAACGAGAAGGATACGGGTCCCAAGATACTTGATGATGAAATGTATCACTTTTACGATGCAACTTCCATGATGGGGTTCAAACTAGTAAATACCGGTTTGCAAATGATTTTGGACAAGTCGGTGCCCGAAACCATAGCCGCGCATTTTCCAAAGATTGTGCATCCTTTCTTGGCCAAGAACGGCAAATCGATTGAAGACGTAGCGCACCTCATCTTTCACCCCGGGGGAAGAAAGATCGTAGAAACCGTAGAAGACCTTTTTGGAAGTCTTGACAAAAACATTGAGGATACAAAAGAAGTTCTTACCTTGTATGGGAATATGAGCAGTGCCACAGTGTTGTATGTTCTGGAACGGTTTATGGCTCGCGATATACCCGCCGGCGAACTAGGTCTCATGCTAAGTTTTGGACCCGGATTTTCAGCACAACGGGTATTGCTTGAGTTTTGAAATTGCTTATGGAGATCAAATCAAAAAAAAAGAAAGGAGAGGAAAAACCTTCAAAAGGATCATCGATACACCACAAGGTGACTAATAATATGCCCTGGGCTTTAATCTTAGGCGGAAGTAGTGGTCTGGGACTTGCAAGTGCCAAGAAACTGGCAGCGCACGGCTATAATATCTGTATTGTACATCGCGATCGTAAAAGCAGACTGGATGATTTGGAAGTTGCGTTTTCCGAAATGATCGCCCACGGTGTTCGTGTTATCAATTTCAACAAGGATGCGCTTCAGAAAGAAAACCGAAAAAAGATCATCGATCAACTTCCCAAACAGCGTGTAAAAGTGTTGATACACAGTGTGGCAAAGGGAAGTCTGAAACCCATGAGCGGTCCCGGAACTAAGGCCCTTTCAAAAGAAGATATCGATATCACACTTCATGCCATGGGCTCCAGTTGGTATGAATGGACGCGAGCTCTTATAGATGCAGATTGTTTTTCAAAAAACGCCCGAAACATTGCTTTTACCAGTGAAGGCAATTCCAAAGCTTGGCCCGGATATGGAGCTGTATCGGCGGCAAAAGCCACTTTAGAAGCGCTCATGCGCAACATGGCGGTCGAACTGGCGCCCTTGGATATTACGACCAATTGCATACAGGCAGGAACTACGGAAACACCTTCTTTCTTAATGATACCCGGCAGTGATACATTGGCAAAGATGGCAAAGAAACGAAATCCTTTTAAACGCTTAACGCGGCCGGAAGATGTAGCCAATGCGGTGTATCTCTTATGCAGTGACGAAGCGAAATGGATTAACGGAACCGTCTTAACGGTAGATGGAGGTGAAAGTATTCGCTAATGCAAGCTTCCTTCAAAGACATATTGGACCACTTGCCGTACACCGAACCTTTCCTGTTCGTAGATGCCTTAGAGGTTGTTTCTGAAGAGGGCGTTACCGGTACCTATCAATTTAAGGAAGATGCGTTTTTTTATAAAGGTCATTTTAAGGATTTCCCCGTGACACCGGGCGTGATCCTCACCGAATGTATGGCACAGATCGGTGTGGTATGCTTAGGTATATTTTTAACGGACTCCGTCGCAACAAACAATGCCATGATCGCATTGAGCCATCATGAGGTCATGTATTACAAGGCTGTTGCACCGGGAGAAACGGTGACAGTCACGTCTAAGAAAATATACTTCAGGTTCAATAAATTGAAATGTAAGGTTCAAATGCGAAATGTGTCCGGGGCACTCGTCTGTGAAGGAACCATTTCAGGGATGCTACAAATAAGATCTTCATGAGAAAGCGCGTCGTTATAACAGGTTTGGGAG
>NZ_CAXAXI010000036.1:0-19313 GCF_963972995.1 uncultured Altibacter sp. | reverse complement strand
CCGCCACAAGAGCATGGAGCAACAAATTTCGGTCTTCGGTAAAGAAGCGGTACAGGACATAAATAGTGCCCATCATGAATGCATGGGTAAAGATGTCCCATTGACCGTTACGTCCCGAAAAAACGACATAGAAGGACGTCGCTAGAATGAGTGACCCAATAAAGGCATAGGATTTTTGTTGCGTAAATTTTACTGCCAATCGATAGGTAGACAGCACTAACAGTAAAGTCACCAAAGCTGCCGGAAGGCGCAACGCTGCTACACTCTTAAGTCCGAAGATTGCCGCCGAAATTGCTGTAAGCCAAGTGGGCAATGGAGGTTTTTGGTATCTGGGTTCACCGTTCAAGGTGGTGAGTAACCAATTGCCATCCTCAAGCATCTCCCGAGCAGTGATAAAATTACGGGCTTCCATGATATTTACGTACAGAGCGTCGAGGTTGACAAAGAAGATACCTATGCAAGTAAGGACCAGCAACCCCACGTATCTGTTCTCAGGAATTCGCATGTAGTTGTTTTTTCCAGATGAAAATATTGCGCACGTAGATAATCAGCCCTGCAATATGCCCCACGAAAAGCACCGGGTCTTTTCTGAAGATCGCATAGGTGAGGATCAATGAAGCTCCCAACACACTCATACGCCAAAATCCAACGGGGAGCTGAGATGTTTTAGTGCGTTCGCTATACATCCATTGGTACACGAACCGCAGTGTAAACAGGACTTGAGAGACAATACCCAACAGCAGCAGCCAGAATGGAATGTCTTCGTTCTTGAATAATTTATTGAGGTCGTACTCACCATTATTGTACGCATAGATCACAATGAATAATGGAAATATCAAAAGAAACCATTGCATGGCTTTAGGAGATTTACGCCACTCTCCTTGCAACTGTAAATTCCTTATATAGATATAGTAGGTAAGGGCTTGACCTAACATGATGGCAAAATCGTCTCGAAGATGTCCGTACACGAATAAAAGGAATGAAGCCAACAAACTTAATTTCCAAAAGAGGGAAGGGGTGACAACACGTTTGCTTTTTTCTGAAAGAATCCACTGCACGATAAGCCGCCCCGAGAAGAGGAGCTGTGCCAAGAAGCCTATCCCATAAATAAGCCAATTGCTCATCCTTTGCTTTTGATCTCGTAGTTGATATATTTCTTCTTCATCCAAAGGTAGGCAAAGCAATCCATTAGTGGACCAATAAGTCGGTTCCAGACCCCAAACTTTGCGGTGCCTGCAATACGAGGGAAATGCTGAACCGGGACTTGTAGGATCTTTCCCTTCTGTAACAGGATCATGGCAGGCAGAAACCGATGCAGACCTTTGAACATAGGAATACGTTTGGCGTACGATGTTTTGATCACTTTCAGAGGGCAGCCTGTGTCATCCATTCCATCGTGAGTAAAGGCACGGCGAATGCCATTTGCGATCTTTGAGGACATATTTTTTACAAAAGAATCCTTTCGGTTAGACCTAACCCCTGTTACTAGGTCGTACGTATCGATATGCGCTAATAACAGATTGAAATCTTCCGGCGCGGTCTGTAGGTCGGAATCGATATATCCAACCAACGAACTCTCGACATGGTCGAAACCGGCTTTGATCGCAGCGCTAAGTCCTCGGTTCTCTTTAAACTGTAGATAGTGGAATGCTTCATTTCGGTCACAGATTGCTTCAATAAGATCTTGACTCTTATCCTTGGACCCATCGTTAACGAACAATACGGCCGTTTTTTTTATGGCAATGTGTGTATAGGCCAGTAGTTCTTTTTCAACCCGTTCCAGATTATCCTCTTCATTGTAGACAGGCACTATTATGGTAAATTCGTACATGAAATGCGCGTAAAGGTTTTTGCAAAAGTATTTCTTTTTTGAACAATGGGCAGAAATTAAATAAGAACTGTAAAAAAGATGCTATTTTGCAGTCGTAAATCATTTCTATGAAGGTTTTAGTTACCGGGGCAGCCGGCTTTATAGGTTCTCATACTGCCGAACGATTGGCAGCTATGGGATATGAAGTGGTGGCTCTTGACAATTTTTCCGATTACTACGATGTTTCTTTAAAACAGCAGAACGCGCAAACGCTGGCTGAAAAAGGAATTGAAGTGAAAAAGGTAGATCTGCGTACCGATGACCTAACTCCTTATATCAACGAAACAATTTCTCATATCTTTCACTTTGCGGCCCAACCCGGTATTGCACGTGACAGCAGTTTCGAGGATTATTTCAGCAATAATTTCTACGGAACACAACGAATGATCGATGCCATGATGCCTCTTTCTAAAGCACCGTTCTTCGTCAATATTGCGACTTCCTCCATTTATGGTCTGGAAGCTACATTATCTGAAGATGAAGCACCCTTGCCCGCTTCTTGGTACGGCGTCACTAAACTTGCAGCGGAACAGCTCGTGCTTGCCTATAGTCGCAGAACATTGCTCAAAGGTTGTTCGCTCCGATTGTATTCGGTATACGGACCCAGAGAACGACCCGATAAATTATACACACGGTTGATCGATTGTGGTTTGAACGATAAGGAATTTCCCTTGTACGAAGGAAGCCTGGAACACCTTCGAAGTTTTACGTATGTGCAGGATATAGTAGATGGTATTGTGAGCGTATTAGGTAAGGAAACGGTGTGTAATGGCGAGATATTCAACCTTGGTACCGAAGAAGAGAATACTACCGCCACAGGTATCGCTACGGTGGAGGCCATTCTTCAGAAAAAGATAAAGATTGCTAATATGCCACCTCGCCCGGGAGATCAATCGCGTACGTGTGCGAATATAGATAAGGCAAGAAAAGTGCTGCAGTATTCTCCGGAAACCTCTTTAAAGGAGGGGTTGGAGGCTCAAGTGAAATGGTTTCAGGATACCTTTAAAGTATCTAATTAATAATGGTTCGATTTAGTAATAAGGAAGCAAAGATTGATACTTTCTTTAGAAATATTCAATGACTTGATGCTCAGCGCAGGGTAAGTATTTTATGGGCGGCCTCAAAAGGTGTTGTTTTGTTATCCGCCAACAATGCCAATTGTGTTTCTAAAGCCTCTTTGATCTTCGGATTGTTGAAAAAATCGCTTTTTAATGTGCTTTCGATCGTTTGGAGCAACCAGAATTTATTTTGTTGATTCCTTTTTTCTGAAAAGTAATCATTCGCCTTTACGGTTTCAAAATAAGAGGCGATCATCTCCCAAACCGCATCGATACCTTCGTTTGTGAGAGCACTGCAAGTAAGTGTCTTGGGAGTCCAATTGCTATCCTTGGGAGGGTATAAATGTAACGCTCGGTTAAACGCTACTTTTGCCATCTTGGCTGCCTTCATATTCTCGCCGTCTGCTTTGTTGATCACAATAGCATCTGCCATCTCAATGATACCCCGTTTTATACCTTGGAGTTCATCACCGGCTCCGGCCAATTTCAGTAATAAAAAGAAATCGGTCATGGAATGTACGGCGGTCTCACTTTGACCTACACCCACAGTTTCTATAATAATGGTATCGAATCCCGCTGCTTCACAAAGGATGATGGCCTCGCGGGTCTTTCGAGCTACGCCTCCTAACGAATCGCCACTAGCTGAGGGACGTATAAAGGCATTGGGATGTCGCACGAGTGCTTCCATACGCGTCTTATCTCCCAAAATGCTCCCTCTACTTACGGTGCTGCTGGGGTCAACGGCCAGAACTGCTACTTTGCGACCTTCTTCAACGAGTAACGTACCAAATGCTTCTA
Source organism: uncultured Altibacter sp. (assembly GCF_963972995.1). Classification (NCBI taxonomy): domain Bacteria; kingdom Pseudomonadati; phylum Bacteroidota; class Flavobacteriia; order Flavobacteriales; family Flavobacteriaceae; genus Altibacter; species uncultured Altibacter sp. The sequence continues at coordinate 15,587 of NZ_CAXAXI010000036.1, read as the reverse complement.
TAAACGTGCTCTTTCCCACGCCGGGAACTCCGGTAATCCCAATACGAACCGAGGCATTTGCATGGGGTAGACATGCTTTTATAAGCGCCTTAGCATCCTCTTGGTGTTTTGTAGCGGTACTTTCAATAAGGGTGATTCCGCGGGATAAAGCTGTTTTATCCTCTTGCAGAATGGCTTCGGAAAGCTGTGCGACAGAGGGAAAGCTTCTTCGTTTTGTCTGAATCTTTTTTGCCACAGACGGACTTACCGCCGGTAGCGGTGCTACGCCTTCTTTTTCTGAAAGGGCTCCGGTATGTTTCTGTTTTTTGGTCACTCCCGAAATTTATGACAATTTTATGAATATCGACTTTTTTACCCGGTTTTTCGATAGTATATTGACTCTTCTTAAACTAAAAACAAGTACTATGAAAACTTTATATGAAGCTACTTCTACTGCGGTAGGAGGGAGATCTGGGCACGTACGTACCGAAGATGGAACAATAGACATGAACCTCTCGGTGCCCAAATCCATGGGAGGTGACGGAGGCGATGGTGCCAATCCGGAACAGTTCTTTGGATGTGCTTATGCGGCTTGTTTTGGAGGTGCCGTACAGGTGATCGCCAAAAAGAAAAAGATAGAATTAAGCGACGAGTTTAGTGTGAGTGCGACAATTGGTTTCTGTGAAGATGAGGATGGTGCGTTTCTGGAAGCAACCTTAGATTGCTATATCCCTGGCGTTGATGTGAAGACCGGGGAAGACTTAATAAATAAAGCACACAAGATTTGTCCGTTCTCTAAAGCGACTCGGGACAATATTACCGTTACTTTGAATTTGTTATTGGATGAATAATCATTGAAAGTGCATCTTAAAATAAAAGCCCTGTTCTCACAGGGCTTTTATGTTACATTGCTTTTAAATTAATTATTTTTCCGGAGTCGTTATTTTTTTTTTCCTCTGCCTCGGGAGCATCTTCCTTTTCAGTGATGGCTTCCTCTCGAGTGGCAGCTTCCTTTTTAAAGGGATTTACTTTGTGTTGTTCTGCTTGCTTTGCATACCATGTGAGTTGTTTCTTTTGCTTTTCTAACATGGCAATGATGGGTTCAGGGAGTGCATTGTTGTCGATCAATTCCTGATAGCGCTTTATGTTGTTCTTGTCACGCGCAATACATTGATTAATGATTACTTCTGCATTGAAATGTTCCAAAGCGTCCTTGATCTCATGCCATGTACGGTCAATATTTCCTTTTTCGGCATCTTCCTTGAGCGGCTCAATGTCTCGGGAATGCAATTCATTGGAAATATCATGGCTCATCCTGTTACGTTCAACGGCCATATAGTTCAAGAACCGCTTCAACTCGGTGGTTTGAGCATCCTGAGCGGCATTGTAGTATAATTTCTCTGCTTCGAAGCTTGCGACAAGCAACCGGTTTAGCTTATTGAAGTCAGTGTATTTCTTTTCCATACATACAAGTAATTATTCAAATATAGTGCAATTTCAGTACCGTTCTTATTACTTTATAAGTATTTTAAGCTAAAATTTCGTTAATAGTTGCAACACGAAAAAAAATCAATCGTCTTTAGTCCGAACAGCAACCAAAAAACCATCAAGTTTGTCAGATTCACTACTTGTTGAGCAATGTAGACAACGCAATCGCAAGGCGCAGCTTAAGCTGTATGAGCAATATTGCGACGGTATGTTTATCGTAGCCCATCGGTATTTACGCGACACAGCAGCGGCAGAGGATGCCATGCAAGAAGCGTTTATTAAAGCGTTTCAGAAATTACACCAGTACAAAGGGGACGTCACCTTTGGTGCTTGGTTAAAAAGGATCGTGATCAATACCTGCTTAGACAGCATCAAGGCGCGAAAGATGCAATTGTATGCAATCAACGAAGAAGTAATGAGCATTACAGAAGAGGAAGCCGGATGGCAAGTGGCGGACGAAACGACCTATGAAGAAGTGCTGCAAGCCATTGAAAAGCTTCCGGATAATTATCGAACTGTGGTACAATTGTACCTTCTGGAAGGATATGACCATCAGGAGATCGCCGAAATATTGGGTATTTCAGAAAGCGCATCGCGCACCAATCTCCACAGAGGAAAAATACAGTTAAAAGAACAATTAAAGCATTTAAACTATGGCACAGGATATTAGAAAATTGGTGCAAGAGCAGTCCTCAAGAGGCCCCGTGTTGCCAAAACGCCACAAGGCACGATTTGAGGCTAAGCTGGATGCGGCCTTTTTGGAAGAAGAGGTTCCAACATCCAAAGGAAAGAGTGAGGCTTTCTTTTGGTTGAAGATAGCCGCTATGGTCGTGGTTTGCTTGGGAATAGGATTCTTCACGTATCAGCAGTGGAATGGTGAAGAAACAACGCCACTAGCCGAAACGTCCGCAAAAACAGAGAACACCAACAGCGACGCAATGGCACAGATCACATTAGGGGATATTTCTCCCGACCTGAAAAAGATAGAGAACTATTATCTCACAGGAATTAATATGCAATTAGCATCCCTTAGCATGGGGGATGAGAACAAAGAACTTATAGATGGATATATGCAACGTCTTGGTGAGTTAGACGCTGAATACAGCCTTCTTAATACCGAATTGAATGAAGTGGGCCCTACCGAGGCAACCATCACCGCTTTGATCGATAATTTGAAGTTACGTTTGGAATTGCTGTTCAAACTTAAAAGCAAATTAAAAGAACTAAAAAATCAAAACAATGAAGAATTTAAACCAATTGAAACATAATTTAAGTTTCTTGCTTTGTCTTGGGGTAGGGGTGATCACGTTCGCCCAATCCAAGCATGTGGAAACATTTAATGTAAGTGATGACGTTCTGGTAACGGTTAATACATCACATACCAACGTCGTCTTTGAAACCTGGAACAAAGATAAGGTAGAGGTTGAAGCTTTTGTCGATGGCGAAAAGCTTTCAGAACAAGAACGGGAAAAGATTTTTAAAGACTGGAAATTCGACATTCTGGGAAACAGTAAAAAAGTGGTCATTACATCTAACGCCGGATCGACAATGGAATGGCGAGGTATGGAATCATTATCTGGGATGGATGCTTTGAAGGAACTGGAATTCTTGGGTCCGATGATGGAAAACATGCCGTTAATGTTGGAGTTTAAAATGCCACCGCTGCCGGATGATGTGATGAAAGGCATGGGCGATCTGCAATTCGACTATGAGGCATTTCAAAAGGATGAAGAAGGCTATATGAAGAAATGGGAAAAGGAGATCGAGAAGCGTTTCGGAAAGGATTTTGAGAAGAAAATGGAAGCTTGGGGTGAGAACTTTGCCATGCAATGGAATGAGAAGCACGGGGACAGTATAAGTCAAGAATGGGAACAGAAGATGGAAGCATGGGGAGAAAACTTTGGCAAACGCATGGAAGTTTGGGGTGAGAAATTTGGTAAGGAAATGGAAAAGTGGGCCGAAGACATAGAAAAGCAGGCCGAAAAGGAAGGTGGTAATTTCAGTAAACAGGTGATCACCAGTCCTAATGGGAAGTCGATCATTATACAAAGCGATGGCAATTTTAAACCGAAAGACTTAAAATCGAACAAGACCATCATTATCCGCATGCCTAAGAATGCCAAGACCGAGATCAATGTACGTCACGGAGAAATTAAAATGGCCAATGCGTATAATATAAAAGCGACGCTCAATTATTCACCGTTTACAGCAACAAGCGTTGATGGGGGGAAGACCCTCATCAGCGCTGCGTATGCACCGGTAACGGTTGGGAATTGGAAAGATGGAACCTTGCAGTTGAAATTTGTGGATAAATGCAGTCTCAATATGGTTGAAGATATTGATCTCAATGCAAATTCAAGCAATGTAATTATCAATACGGTTTTCGATACTGCCAACCTTTCAGGATCGTTTGGAAACTTACGCATCAAGGCGGTTTCCAACGATTTTTCAAGTCTTAATATAGTTCTGGAAAATACAGATGCCACCTTAGACCTTCCCTCTAGTCCGTTCTCGTTTTTATACAACGGTAAGAAATCTACCTTGCTATACCCAAAATCACTTCAGCTTAAAAGCTCTAAGAATAACGACCGTGTATTGGTTAAAGGATTTAATACATCGAATACGGCTTCCAAAATTGTTACCATCAATGCTACATACAGCAATGTTAAGATGCAATAATATATCAACGTCCCACCCAATTGAGCAGGGTATTTTCCACGGTGATCAAAACAGCTACCGCAATCATCGCAACTGCCCACGGCATCCACTTTCTTCGCATCCCAATGACACGCCCTTCTCCCGTCAATACTTGCAATGCTTTTAAAATCCTTCTCTTGTTAAGCCATAACACAACCAAAAGACTGCTAAGGTAAATGCAAGCACTCATAAGGGCTCCCCAAGAGATTTGAAACGTAAGATCTACCATAATGATATTGAGAAGCACGGGAACAAGTACAAGGGCTCCCAACAGTTTCGTTCTGTTAAACAATAGCAATACAGAACCTATAATCTGCGATACGCCAATAAAAAAGACATAGGCTTCCGAGTATCCGAAGAAGGTCCAAGCAAGATCAAACCCGGTTACGTCCAATAATTTTGTTTGAGCGATCGCTTCCGGAATATTCCCTTTTCTGTAAAATTGGCCTCCCAGAATTTTTCCAACACCATAGGAGGTGAGCATCGTACATACATAACATCGCAAGGAAAATTCTATATAACGTAAGATTCGAGTAGTAGGCATCTTTTTAAAAATTAAAAAGCCATTTTGATGTTGCAACTACAGCATTCAAAATGGCTCGTTCAACTAAATACAAACGTTTTTAGGCGTCACTGTTCAATTTCTTGGTAAGATAGAACCCACTAAAGAGTCCAACGCCTGCCATAAAGAAAATAGTACCCGGGTACGCCACTTCTTCCTCCATACCTAACTGAGTGTTGAGAATGGCCGCGATAAAAATGCCCAGCCCGATTCCCATGCTCAGCAGCGCAAGATTGATGACAATGACCTTCCAAATAGGGGTCACCTTCCGGTCCTTGCCGTAAAAGATAGAAGCATCTGCTCCTTTCTCGATCAAGGCAAGGCGTTCCCGGTTTCTTGCCGAAATGAATAAATAGTAGATTCCAAAGAGTACTCCGAAAATAATTGGTATTACAATAACTTCTGATCCCATACTGTTGCTTTTTTTAATTCTGCGAATGCCGCAGAGGGTTATTGGTTCTGTTCGTTTTTTAAGTAAGACGGAGTTGCCTTCGATTCGGTTACAAATTTTGTATTTTTATTTGTGAAGGAGTTCTGTAACCAACCTAATGGTTCCTTCGTCTTATCCTTAAATGAACCAGACCACTGACCAATATTACATCGAAAAAACGATGCAAGGCGATACGCAGGCTTTTGGTGTATTGGTGGAACGGTATCAAGACTTTATATTCACCATCGTGCTGCGCATGGTCAAGAACCGGGAAGAAGCAGAAGAAGTGGCACAGGATAGTTTTGTAAAAGCGTACGAGTCGCTATCGAGTTTTCGGGGCGAATCTAAGTTCTCGAGCTGGTTATACAGTATTGCGTACCGCAAAGCGTTGGACCGGATACGGCAGCAAAAACGCTCGCGTACCACACCGTTAATGGAAGAACGAACAGAAGGCAATACAGAACTTGTTGAAAATGCATTGGATTATCTGCAAGGTCAGGAACGCAGTGCGATCATTCAGAAGGCGATCCAGAAATTACCGGAAGAGGAAGCGGCGATCATCACCTTCTATTATTTTGAAGAACAATCCGTAAAGGAAATCGCTGCGATTACATCCCTTTCTGAAGATAATGTCAAGATCAAACTTTTCCGAAGCAGGAAAAAATTACATACCTTATTAAAACATTTTGTGGTACACGAAATAACGAAACACAATGGACAAGCAATCTAATACTGAAGAAGCATTTATAAAAAAGAGCGTGCAGGAAGCAGGGCTCTTAAAACCCGATCCGGGATTTTCACAACGCGTAATGGCGGCCGTAGCTCAGAAGTCAATAGCAAAGACTGTGTATCGTCCTCTTATTACCAAACCCATATGGGCGCTCTTAGGATGTATGGTTGCGGCGTGCATCGCGATACTCTTCTTTTTACCTACGGAAGGAATTTCTCTCTTCGATCGCTGGGGTTGGGCAAAACTGTCTGCTATTGAATTTTCGATGCCAACGCTTGATCTGTCACAAACAGTGACGTACGCTATCGGTTTTTTAGTATTGTTCTTAGTGCAGATCCCTTTTTTAAAACGCTCATTTATATTAAGAGGATAGGGGTGCTTTTCGCTTCATAAAGAAAGCAGCGACCGCCGAAATTACGATGCCTCCCACCAAGGCTCCTATGGCCGATTGCATCATGTAATTCGTGATGTTGAAATACTCATTAGCCGCTTTTAAGGTCATAATTTTATTGGTCACCGAATAATCGATCACGTTATTGAAGTATTCGGGAGTGATATAATTGTGAGTAATATATTGCCCCAAAGGAGAGAGTAGGGCTACAAAGACCGCCATGATAACGCCGCTGAAAAATGCTTGTTTCCAACTTATAACTTTGTTGTAGTACCTTCTGCGTTTTTCGCGCATCTCCAACACGTACATAAGGGCGGCAAAAGGAAGGAAAAATAAGGTGAGCCAATAATGGTCGGCAATGTCTTCATCATGCCATCCCAAGGTTTTCTCAAGCAGCATCCAGACGAGGGCCATAATGGTAAAGATAAAGGCCCATTTTAATTCGATCGCTATTTTTTTCATCGTCTTTTAGATTGAAACGTCTCGAAGATACTAAAAAGTTGTGGGCAAGGACTCAGCAGCAAACAAAAAACCCCGAAGTTTATGCTTCGAGGTTTCATCTATAATCGTAACGGGAATCTATTCATCCACCAACACCCAATCTCCTTTATCGAGAAGGGGGATGGCTTGCTTGTATTTTAGGGTCTTGTTCTCGCCGCTCATTACATGCTTGATGGTCACTTTGTCGTTACGTCCAATCTTGGGACGGTCGCGAACAATGGTTTCGGTTACTTGCTGACGCTGCGTATTTCCGGCAGCGCGAGACTGTGCCGCACGTTCATCCATGTTCGGGATCTCTTCTTTCTGCTCGCTTAGCTTTTCTTTGGATTTTACTTCACGTGCCTCTTGGATCTGTTGTTGGTTCTCCTGTGGCAGTTCTCCCTTGAAGAGGAACGAGATCACCTCTTTATTTACCTTTTCAATCATCCCCTTGAACAATTCGAAGGCCTCAAACTTGTAGATCAATAAGGGATCCTTTTGCTCGTGTACCGCCAACTGTACCGATTGTTTCAACTCGTCCATTTTACGAAGGTGTGTCTTCCAGGCGTCGTCAATAATCGCTAGTGTGATGTTCTTCTCAAAATCGTTGATAAGTTGCTTTCCTTCGGTCTCGTATGCTTTTTCAAGGTCGGTTGCGACATTCAGGGTCTTGATACCGTCTGTAAACGGTACAAGAATGCGCTTGTACTTATCCTTTTGGGTCTCATATACGTTCTTGATCACAGGATAAGCCGTCTCGGCACTGCGGGTCATCTTTTCCTGATAGTGGCTGTAGGCAGCCTTGTAGATTTTCCCGGCTATTTGCTTCACGTCTAATTTCTCGAACTCTGCTTCGGAAAGGGGAGAACTCATAGAAAAATAACGGATCAACTCAAACTCAAAGTTCTTGAAATCCTGTGCCAACTTGTTTGTCTCCGCAATTACTTCCGAAGTGTCATAGATCATATTGGCAATATCCACACGAAGCCGTTCTCCAAACAGGGCGTGGTAGCGTCGCTTGTAGACCACTTCCCGCTGGGCATTCATCACATCATCATATTCCAGCAATCGTTTCCGAATACCAAAGTTGTTCTCTTCCACTTTCTTTTGTGCACGCTCAATGGATTTGGAGATCATGGAGTGTTGGATCACTTCACCTTCTTTCAAGCCCATTCGGTCCATCATTTTGGCGATACGCTCGCTTCCGAAGAGACGCATTAGATTATCTTCTAAGGAAACGTAAAACTGTGAACTTCCGGGATCTCCCTGTCGACCACTACGCCCGCGTAACTGTCTGTCGACACGACGGGAATCATGACGTTCGGTTCCTACAATAGCCAATCCTCCGGCTTTTTTCACTTCTTCCGATAGTTTGATATCCGTACCCCGTCCTGCCATGTTGGTGGCGATGGTTACCATGCCGCTCTTTCCGGCTTCCGCAACGATATCGGCTTCTTTCTTGTGAAGTTTCGCGTTAAGGACGTTGTGAGGAATATTTCGAATGCTTAACATCCTGCTTAACAGCTCTGAGATCTCCACCGAGGTGGTACCAATCAACACGGGACGTCCGGCCTTGGAAAGGTCGGTCACCTCATCGATCACTGCATTGTATTTCTCTCGTTTTGTTTTATAGATCTTATCTTCCCGGTCATGACGGGCAATAGGTCGGTTGGTAGGGATTTCGACCACATCCAATTTATAGATCTCCCATAGCTCTCCGGCTTCGGTCACGGCCGTACCGGTCATCCCCGCCAGTTTGCGGTACATTCTAAAGTAATTCTGAAGCGTGATGGTAGCAAAGGTTTGTGTCACGGCTTCGATCTTTACGTTCTCCTTTGCTTCGATCGCCTGGTGTAATCCGTCACTGTATCGACGACCGTCCATAATACGTCCGGTCTGTTCGTCAACGATCATGACCTTATTTTCCATGACGACATACTGGGTGTCTTTTTCGAAGAGGGTATAGGCTTTCAATAATTGATTAAGCGTATGAATACGCTCACTCTTTACCCCAAATTCTCGGAAGAGTTCTTCTTTTTCTTCTGCTTCCTGCTCCGGGGAGAGTTCTTTGGCTTCGATCTTTGCGATCTCAATACCAACTTCCGGCATTACGAAGAAGTCAGGGTTATCTTTACCCGATAGGAAATCCACTCCTTTATCGGTCAGTTCAATTTGATTGTTCTTCTCTTCAATCACAAAATACAGCTCTGCATCCACTTTTGGCATCTCGCGGTTGTTGTCCTGCATGTATTGGTTCTCGGTCTTCTGAAGGATTTGTTTTACGCCCTCTTCGGAAAGGAATTTGATCAACGCCTTATTCTTCGGTAATCCGCGATACACCCGAAGCAATTGGAATCCACCTTCTTTGGTATCGCCTTCTTTTAAGAGACGTTTTGCCTCCGCTAACACGCCGGTTAGGTATTTACGCTGTACCTCTACGATCTGCTCGATCTTCGGTTTTAGTTCGTTGAATTCATGTCGGTCTCCCTGAGGCACCGGACCTGAAATAATAAGCGGGGTACGGGCGTCATCGATCAATACCGAATCCACCTCATCGACAATCGCATAGTGATGGGGTCGTTGCACAAGGTCTAGTGGTGCATGGGCCATATTGTCCCGTAAGTAGTCAAAACCAAATTCGTTGTTGGTTCCGTAGGTAATATCTGCATTATAGGCCTTGCGGCGTGCTTCAGAGTTAGGCCTGTGGTAATCGATACAATCCACACTCAATCCGTGGAATTCAAAAATGGGTGCCATCCAGGCACTGTCTCGCTTGGCAAGGTAATCGTTCACGGTTACCAGGTGTACGCCATTTCCGGCAAGTGCGTTGAGGTAGACGGGTAGGGTAGCAACCAAGGTCTTTCCTTCCCCGGTCTGCATTTCGGCTACTTTCCCTTGGTGCAAGGCCACACCTCCTATCAGCTGTACATCGTAATGGACCATATCCCAGGTCACTTCTTTTCCGGCGGCATCCCATGAATTGTTCCAGATGGCTTTATCGCCGTCAAGGGTAACATAGTCCTTTGTACCCGAAAGCTCACGGTCGAAAGGGCTGGCAGTAACGGTAAGCGTAGTATTGTCTTTAAAGCGTTTGGCAGTTTCTTTGACTACGGCAAAAGCTTCAGGCAGGATCTCATCCAAGGTCTTTTTTTCGATCTCGTAGCGATCATTCTTTAAGGCATCGATCTGGTTATAGATATCTTCTTTCTGGTCGATATCTTCCATGGCTTCGGCTTCGATTTGAAGCTGGTCGATCTGTTGCTGGACCTCCTGTTGATCCTCCTTAATCTTATGGCGGAAGGCATCGCTCTTGGCACGAAGTTCATCTAGTGTAAGTTTCTCCAGAGAAGCTTCATATTTTTTAATTTTATCGACATAAGGCTGTATATCGCTAATATCTTTTTTGGATTTATCTCCTACAAAAACTTTTAATACATTGTCTAATAATCCCATGATCTGTTGTTGTAACTATTGCTTATGGCACGTAGCACATTGGCCACTAGTGAGTATACAAAAAAACTGTAAAAAAACCATACTGGCAAGCAGTTCTTTTGTTTTTAATTGTTCGTGCTCAAGCAAAAAAAAAGCCTCTTGACGAGACTTTTTTATTAATAATTTATTGTTAGGGTATTCGTAAAAAATACCGGTATTGTTAATATTCATCTTCGTTCCACAGATAATCTTCGTCCGTGGGGTAGTCCGGCCAAATTTCTTCGATAGAATCGTAAGAATCTCCTTCGTCTTCAATAGCCTGAAGATTCTCGACCACTTCAAGAGGCGCTCCTGTTCTAATAGCATAGTCAATAAGCTCATCTTTCGTTGCCGGCCAAGGTGCATCACTTAAATAGGATGCTAATTCTAATGTCCAGTACATAGCACTTAGGGTTTTAATTTTGTGCAAAAATAATTTTTTAGATCAAAAAGTCAAGGAAAATCGTAAATATTTCTGCTATATTTTAAAGAACGTATATAATAGGCTGAAAATCAAAAAGATATATAAAATTGATTCTTCTCCTATTCCAGTTTTTCGGGGATCCATTTGATCTCTTCCGCTTGCAGGTCATAAGTCAATTTCCGTGCCAGCACAAAAAGATAATCGGAAAGCCTGTTAAGATACTTCAGTACCTGTGGATCGATGGGCGATTCGGCATGTAGTAAGGCCGCCAAACGCTCTGCTCTGCGGCATACACAGCGTGCAATGTGACAATATGACACAGTGGTATGACCTCCGGGAAGTACAAAGTGGGTCATGGGCGGCAGGCTGTCATTCATTTGATCCATTTCGGTTTCCAATAACGTAATATTCGCTTCAGAGATCTTTGGGATGTTGAGGCGTTCCTTTCCCGACTTCAGTATGGCTTTTTCAGGATCGGTGGCGAGGATCGCACCGGCGGTAAAGAGTCTGTCTTGTATTTTGATGAGGATCTCTTTGTAATGAGCGTCGATAGCCTGATCGCGTATAAGGCCAATGTAAGAGTTCAGTTCATCTACCGTTCCATAGCTGTCGATGCGTATGTGATGCTTTGGGACGCGTGTTCCGCCAAACAAGGCGGTGGTTCCTGCATCACCGGTCTTGGTGTAGATCTTCATGTGCTTTTTGTTTAGTAGGGTTGCGTTTCTGCAAGCGGTTTAAGGTCTTTTTGTTGGATATATACACAAAGAACGCTCCAATGAGAAATGCTATTAGCAGCCACTCAAAATTCATTTCTTGTCTTTTTTCTTTTCGTAATAGCCCGAACGAAAGCTTCGGCTCCTGCGATTACGCTGTGTTTGGGTGTTCTTTCGGTTCCAAAGAAATAGCAATAAAAATACCACTAACAGCAGTACGATCACGAATATAGGATTGGACAGGTCGAAGAATTTCATAGTCAAAGATACGGTATCTGCTGCTTATTTCACAACCTGTTTTGTGGTTCCTGGTATATGACGAACAGTGAACAGGGGAGGTGTCTGTGAGTTTGTGAGTTTGTGAGTTTGTGAGTCTGTGAGTCTGTGAGTTTGTGAGTATGTGAGTTGGTGAGTATGTGAGTAGGTGAGTTTTCCTATTGGATCTGTTTTAACTTCCAAACATCATGAATCGAAAACCATTTTCTCCTTGGTGCGGGTGTCACTCTCAACAACACCATCGCGCAAGCGGATCACACGATGGGCGTGCTGTGCGATGTCTTCTTCGTGGGTAACGATGATGACGGTATTTCCTGCCTTATGGATTGCGTCGAAAAGGTTCATGATCTCTAAGGAAGTCTTGGAGTCGAGGTTTCCGGTAGGCTCATCGGCGAGGATAATGGAGGGCTTGTTCACCAAAGCTCTACCTACTGCCACCCGTTGGCGCTGTCCGCCCGATAACTGATTGGGTTTGTGGTCCATTCGGTCGGCAAGCCCCACATCGGTTAGTACTTCTTCGGCACGCTTGGTACGCTCGCTCTTTGAAACTCCCGCATAAATCTGCGGCAGGGCCACATTTTCCAAGGCTGTGGTTCTTGGCAATAAATTGAAGGTTTGGAACACAAACCCGATCTCTTTGTTGCGTATCTCTGCCAACTCATCATCGGTCATATTGCTCACATCTTTACCATTGAGTTCGTAGGAACCCGATGTGGGAGTATCCAAACAGCCCAGTAAGTTCATCAAGGTAGATTTCCCCGAACCCGAAGGTCCCATGAGCGCAACGTATTCACCACGTTCTATATCAAGATCGATCCCTTTCAAAACTTTTACTATTTCCTGTCCCAATGGAAAATCACGTGTGATGTTCCTAATTTTAATGACTAAACTCATACGTTGGCTGTCGTTTTAGAATTCGTTTGCAAGATACAATTTTACCATAAGACGCAAGGGGTGTCGTGATGTTACAAACGAATGGTAAAATGTTCTTTTTTCTGACCGCTTCGGAAGAAGACCAACCCCCATTGAAATGTATCGATACTCACGGATACTTCAGGGCGATGAACGATCGCTCGCCAGGCTTCGGTCATGGAAGGGTTCAAATAGATGTCATCAAAAATAAGGAGGGTGCCTTCCTTCTTGCGGTTAAGGAGCTGTTGAAAATTCTGAAGCGTTTGTTCCTGACTGTGACTTCCGTCTATATATACCAGATCGAAGGTTGTATGGGGTGTTTTAGAAAAGAAATCTTCAAAGACGGCGGTATGTACCCTTGCATTGTGAAGCCGGGCTTTTTTCAGGGCTTCGGAAGTGTACTTGGCGGTGACGGGACATCCTTCTACGGTATGTACTTCGGCGGTGGGATTTCCCAGTCCCAGTGCGATGGTACCCAGCCCCAAGGAAGTCCCAAGTTCAAGTACGGTATGCGGTTGAAGGTATTGGACCAAACGAAATAACAGCCGTTGTCGTTTTCGTACGATGCCGGCATGTTTGGCGATGGCGGCAACGGGTCGTTCATCGGACCGAAAGATACGGGAACCGCTACCGTGATCGGTAACGAAAAGGATCTCTTTTGAGTCGTGAAGCTGCTTCCTGTAAAGGTCTAAATCTTTGTATTGCGGATAAGCTGTCGTGTCGTAAAAACACCGTGTCACCAGATCATACACAAAAGGCGAGTGCACCCCATGCTGATTCGTAGACCGGAGCAAAAAGGAGAGGTAGGATGTAAATTGGTGCAGCACGTCGCAAAGTAAATGGTAAAAGTTGAGAGTTGAAAGAGGCGTGTTATTTTTTTAAGTAGGAAGCTGGAAGTTGGAAGTTTGGTTATTCCAATGCTTTGCAGGCAGGGAGGATTCCTAAAGAGTGTGGAGCGCGTCGATAGGCTCAGCGTGACAGCATGGGGTGGGAATGGTTGGAAGTTTGAATTAGGAAGATGTAAGTATTGTCATTCCGAACGTAGTGAGGAATCTCTGGATTCTTCGCTTCGCTCTGAATGACATGGCAACTGTCATTCCGAACGTAGTGAGGAATCTCTTGGAAGAGGGATGATCGGATTGTTAGAAGTTTGAAGCTGAACGAATTGTCATTCCGAATGCATTGAGGAATCTCTGGAATCTTCGCTTCGCTCTGAATGACATGGCAACTGTCATTCCGAACGTAGTGAGGAATCTCTTGGAAGAGGGATGATCGGATTGTTAGAAGTTTGAAGTTGAACGAATTATGATTCAGAGCGAAGTGAGGAATCTTAGGGTGTGTCTCAGTTCGTTTCAAATAATTAATTTAATTCCCTAAACTCCCAAATCCTAACTCCTAACTCCTAATTCCTAATTCCTAATTCCTAATTCCTAACTCCCAACTCCTAACTCCTAACTCCTAACTCCTAACTCCCGCTCCTTACTCCTCCAGCTTCGCAGATAACTCGAACCAACGTTCGGTCTTGGCATCGATGGTGTCGATGATTTCCTGCAACTTTCGGGATTGTGCGTCGATCTCTTCCCCGTCCCAACCTTCGGTGGCAAATTTGTTTTGCAGTTCTTCCCGCGCTACCTCCAGATTGGCGATCTCCTTTTCCAGCTTCTGATATTCTTTCTGTTCGTTATAGCTAAGCTTTCCTTTGTCGTTCTGTGCTTTCCAATTTGTTTTTGGCTTCGATTGGCCGGTAGAATCGGCACGTTTTTCAGCAATACTACTATCCTCATAGGCTCGGAAATCGGAGTAATTTCCGGGAAAGTCCTGTACTTCTCCTTCGCCGCGAAACACAAAGAGATGGTCAACGATCTTATCCATGAAATAACGGTCGTGAGATACCACCACCAAACAGCCCGGGAAGTCCAATAAAAAACTTTCCAGTACGTTGAGTGTCACGATGTCCAGATCATTGGTTGGTTCGTCCAGGATGAGAAAATTTGGATTCTTTATGAGAACCGTACATAAATACAAACGCTTTCGCTCACCACCGCTTAACTTTTCCACATAGTCGTACTGTTTCTTTCGGTCAAAGAGAAAACGTTCCAGCAGTTGCTGGGCAGAGATCTGCCGTCCTTTTTTTAAGGGGATGTAATCCCCGAACTCACGCACGACATCGATAACTTTTTGTCCCTCCTTGATGTGGATTCCTTTTTGCGTATAATACCCAAACTTTACGGTATCTCCAATAACCACCTTCCCGGCATCGGGTTGTACGCTTCCTGTAATAATATTGAGGAAGGTCGATTTTCCGGTCCCGTTCTTTCCAATGATCCCAAGCCGTTCTCCTCGTAAGAAGTTATAGTCCAGCTTGTCCAACAATACCTTATTTTCATACGATTTAGAGACCTTGTGCAGTTCTACCACTTTGGTGCCTAGCCGCTCCATGTTAAGTTCCAACTGTATTTCGTGGTCGTTGCGCCGTTGGTGGGCACGGGCCTTGATCTCGTGAAAGTCGTCAATACGCGACTTGCTCTTCGTGGTTCGCGCTTTGGGTTGCCTGCGCATCCAAGAAAGCTCCGACTTATATAGCTGTTTTGCTTTGTCTGTCTCGGTCGCTTCGGCTTCGATACGCGCCTCCCGTTTTTCAAGGTAGTAACTGTAATTTCCTTTATAGCTGTAAAGTTTCCCTTCGTCCAGTTCAACGATCTCATTACAAACCCGCTCCAAAAAATACCTATCGTGTGTCACCATAAAGAGTGTAAAATTCTCTTTTGCGAAGAGCTGCTCCAGCCATTCGATCATCTCCAGATCCAAGTGGTTGGTAGGCTCGTCCATGATGAGCAGGTCGGGCTGGGTGAGGAGGGCATTGGCCAACGCCAACCGTTTCTTTTGTCCGCCGCTTAGATTGCCTACCTTTTGGGAAAGATCTTCCAGTTTCAGTTTAAAGAGGATTTGCTTGTACCGTGTTTCAAAATCCCAGGCATGGTGGGCTTCCATCTTCTCAAAGGCAGCTTGATAGGCTTCCGTATCGGTAGGGTTC
>NZ_CAXAXI010000035.1:0-19368 GCF_963972995.1 uncultured Altibacter sp. | reverse complement strand
TATCCTGATAAGCGATACTGGTATGATCGCAAATGATGTACCCTCCATTACAACAGGTTTACGTGGCCTGAGTTATGTAGAAGTGGAGATAACAGGACCTAACCGAGATCTGCACAGTGGATTATACGGCGGTGCTGTAGCAAATCCCATTAACGTTTTGGCTAAAATGATCGCATCCCTGCACGATGAGAACAATCATATTACCATCCCGGGATTCTATGACCAAGTACAGGAAGCTTCAGAGGAAGAACGATCAAAAATGGCCGAAGCACCTTTCAGTAAAGAAAATTACAAAAAGGCCCTCGATATTGACGATGTTTACGGAGAAGCAGGATATACAACCAACGAACGCAATTCCATTAGACCAACACTGGATGTGAACGGTATATGGGGTGGTTATACCGGAGAAGGTGCCAAGACCGTGATCGCCAGCAAGGCATACGCAAAAATTAGCATGCGACTGGTACCGGATCAAGATTGGAAACAGATCACCAATCTCTTTAAAGATCATTTCGAGAATATAGCCCCAAAAGGTGTGCGTGTAACGGTAAAGCCGCATCACGGCGGACAAGCGTACGTGACGCCCATCGATAGTACCGGATATCGTGCAGCTGAGAAAGCCTACGAAAAAACGTTTGGAAAAACACCTATCCCCCAGCGAAGTGGGGGCAGCATCCCTATCGTTGCGCTGTTTGAAAAAGAGCTTAAAAGCAAGACCATTCTTATGGGCTTCGGATTGGATAGTGACGCCATCCATTCGCCTAACGAGCATTTTGGGATTTGGAACTACCTAAAAGGAATTGAGACCATTCCTCAATTTTATCACTATTTCACCGAAATGTCAAAATAACGATTAGGGTGTTACCCGGCTTCGCTCACGCGAAACCGGGTCGCGCTTTCCGTTATATCCCTTCCGGTTCTTAGAACCGCAAGGGGATGCCACTGCAATCGCTAACACGGTAGTTACAAGTACATCATCACGACATTTTCTTAACAAAATCGGTGATGATAACGATCTGTTGCCCGTCGACCTTTCCTTCCATATATTTTTCATTGTCAGGATCCAAAGAGATCCGGCGTACGGTTGTACCCTGTTTGGCTACCATACTACTTCCTTTTACTTTCAGGTCCTTGATGAGCACCACACTATCACCGGCTTCTAAAATTGCCCCGTTACTATCACGGTGCACAATGGCAGTATTCTTGTCCACACCATCACCATTCGCTTCTGCCCACTCCTTTACATCGGCTTCCATATACATCATTTCAAGCAGGTCTTGAGGCCATCCTTCTAACTTTAAACGGTGTAGCATGCGCCAAGATTGCACCTGTACTGCAGGTACAGTACTCCACATGCTATCATTTAAGCAGCGCCAATGATTGGGATCGGGGTCTGCTGCTCCCGAAAGCTGTTCGCTACAGGTCTTGCAAATGAGAATACTCGCTTCTGCCCCAACCGTTGGAGAAGCCGGAACTTCGTACACAATTAAAGATTGTCCGGCACCACACAATTCACATACAGAGCCGCTTCGCTCTTGCAACATTCGCTCAATACTCATATTCCTATTTTTGGTAAAGGTAGCGCATTGAAAAAATTCGGCATGTCTATTCGGCGGACAAATAAAAATAAATTAATTCTACATTTGTAGAATATTAAATTTTATTCTATGTTTGTAGAACAATATAAATTAACTCTATGAAATTATCGAAGGCAGAGGAAGAAGTAATGAATCATTTGTGGCATCTCAAAAAAGCCACTGCAAAAGAATTGATTGAAGCTTATGAAGACCCCAAACCGGCCATTACAACTATTGCGACGCTGCTTAAAAGAATGCAGGATAAGAAGTTTGTAGATTATTTGCAAAAAGGACGGTCGCGAGAATACTTTCCGTTGGTAAAAAAACAGGAATACTTTTCAAAACATGTCAATGGACTCATTAAGAATTTTTTCAACGACAGCGCTTCACAGTTTGCCTCCTTTTTTACACAGGAAACCAATCTTTCCAAAAAAGAGTTACAGGAACTAAAAGCCATAATAGATTCAGAAATTAAAAAGAAGTGATATGGAACTCTATGTGTTGAAATCAGCCGCGTGCCTAGCCGGACTCTATGTATTTTACATGGCATTTTTAGAAAACACCACCCTGCATGTTTTTAAACGATTTTATCTTTTGGGGTCTGTGGTCATTGCTTTGGTCATTCCGTTGATCACCTTTACCACGTTTATAGAAGTTCCGGAGCCGCATCCAACGATCACCTATGTAGAAGCTTCCGGTTCCCGGTCTTCTGAACAGACTACTATTCTAAACTATGTACCTGCTTTTTTATGGTCGGTCTACATTTTCGGAATGTTTTTCTTTGCATTTCGATTTATCAGGAACATCTCAGATATCGTACTGAAGATCAAACAGAACCCCAAACAACGCTACGGCCATTTCATTCACGTATTATTGCCGGCCAATGTGACTCCGCATACCTTCTTCCGTTATATTTTTCTGAATAAAACGCGTTTCGAAGCGCGGGAAATTCCTTCCGAAGTATTACTGCACGAACAAACACACGCGCTTCAAAAACACAGCATTGACATTCTTTGTATCGAATTGCTTCATATTATTTTCTGGTTCAATCCGCTGCTCTATTTTATAAAGAGGTCCATAAAATTAAATCACGAATTTCTTGCAGACCGGGCCGTACTTCAGCAAGGGATTGAAACCACTCACTATCAGCAAACACTTTTAACGTTCGCGTCACATACCGAAGAAAATATTTTGGCAAATGCCATTCATTATTCATCCATCAAAAAACGATTTACAATCATGAAAACAAAAACATCAAAAAGATCGAGCTGGATAAGAGGCCTGTTATTGCTACCCTTACTGGCAGTCTTAGTCTTGGGGTTCAGTACACAGAAAACGGTTGCTCAGAAAAAAGACAGCAATGAAGTCTCATCCCAAATCCAAGAAAAAGCCTCTGCTAAGGAAGTAGCAGAGTACAACGCCTTGGCAAAAAAATACAATGCCCAAAATCCGGGAAACATCGTTATAAAGAAAAGTGATGTTGAACGATTAAAATACCTGTATGGAAAAATGACCGTGAAACAACGGGAAAAAGCAGCATCTTTCCCCGACCTTCCGCCACCTCCCCCGGCTCCGGATGCTCCAACAATAAAAAAAGGGGTCAACGATCTAGGGACCGATGTCCCTCCGCCACCACCTGCCCCGGATGCACCCAAAGCAAAAAAATGGAAGGAAGCTGCATATCCGCCACCACCACCTAAAGTGGATACCCCTCAGCCTGCGCCGGACCCCGCCGAATATGTTATTGAGATGGTCAAAAAAGGAGCCGATTTCTATGTAGGACCCCACAAGATCACTCCAAAGGAGGCCATCGAATTGGTGCGGAAAAGTTCAACATATAAGATAAGAGTGGATGAAACAAACGCTTTACGTCCCATTGTTCATTTCGATAACTGCTAGTTTTTAAAGCATACAAACACTACTAAAATAAGGACCTCGAAGATTCGAGGTTTCTTTTTGTAACAATCTGTCACTATTTCCGTTATATACATTCATCAATCAACCTGAAACGTATTCGGGAATAAAATTTTCAACTATGTTACAACGCTTTTTCATCTTCTGCTCCGGAGCCGATACCGACATCCTTTCCGATTGCTCCGCCGGGGAACAAACAAAATATGCCGGTATAGGAGCTACCGTTTTTTTCACCGCTGTCATGGCCACCATTGCAGCAGCCTACGCCCTCTACACGGTATTCGACAATTATCTTACGGCCATTGTATTTGGTTTTGTTTGGGGCTTACTCATCTTTAATCTGGACCGTTTTATTGTTTCTACCATTAAGAAGCGCGACAATTTCTTTGATGAGTTCCTGCAAGCCACACCGCGTATCCTGCTGGCGATCATCATCGCCATCGTTATTGCAAAACCCTTGGAGTTGAAGATCTTCGAGAAAGAAATCAATCAAGTGTTGCTGGAGGAGAAGAATGACCTCACATTGGCTAATAAAGATCAGCTCGCACTGCAATATACCCCTTCCATTGACGCTCTCAACAATGAGATAGACCAACTAAAGAAGGAGATCACCGACAAAGAAGCCGAAGTAAACGCACTGTATGATGTGTATATTGCTGAAGCAGAAGGCCGTGCCGGCACAGAGATCTTGGGCAAGGGCCCCGTTTATAAAGAAAAGCGCGAAAAACACGATGCCGAATTGGCCGCCTTACAGACACTGCGCACGACCAATACCGAAAAGATCGCCGCAACCGAAGCACAGATCGCTACCTTGGCCACAGCGTATCAAGCCAAAGTGGCAGATACCCAACCTGTGATCGATGGTTTCGACGGTCTCATGGCGCGCGTCAACGCCCTTAACAAGCTCCCTTGGCTGCCGTCGTTCTTTATCTTTCTGTTGTTCCTTGCTATAGAGACATCACCCATTATTGCCAAACTATTATCTCCAAAAGGTGCGTACGATCTTAAATTAGAGGAGCAAGAAAGCGCCTTGACATCTTGGGTTTCTCAACAAAAAGGACAACGCGACGTATTGGTGGCAACAGACAGGGATGTAAACAACCGTGTTTATGCAGATATTGCCGAAGAACAGGAGCTATACGATTACAAACGCAAAAAAGCGCGCGAACTCATGCAACTACAAGCCGATGCATTCTACAAAAAGCAAAAAGGGGTTTTATAAACCGCGCTTGACCAACTTTTTTCAGTAATATTGTGAGCCTAAGCAGGTAGATATTATGGCTTCAATTTCTTCTGAAAAGGCTTCGGAAATAGCTAAAAGAGTGTTCCATATCACTTCGGAAGCGACCGCGCTTCCGGGTGATTTGGATCAAAATTTTAAATTGGTTACTCCGCAGGGAGATTCCTATCTCTTGAAGATCATCACCCCCGAAACAGCACCCGAATTTCTGGACTTTCAGGAGCAATTGTTGCAACATCTTTCGGCAAAAGACATAAAGATTCAACTCCCAACAATAGTAGGGACCGAACAGTGGGAGCAGCAATCGGTTAGGCTGTTTACATGGGTAAGCGGTCGATTGTGGGCATCGGTTCATCCAAAAACACCAACCCTGCGCACACGTTTGGGAATACATAGCGGAGCCCTTACAGCAGCTTTAGCAGATTTCGACCATCCAACGGCGCATCGACATTTCGATTGGAACCTGACCAACGCCCAATGGACCAAAGCGCACGTTGGTCGCTTTTCGGAAGATCGAAGAAAGTGGGTCAGCTATTTTCAAGACCGATTCTTAGCCATGCAACCACAATACGCTGCACTTCCTCAAAGCGTAGTCCATAACGATATAAATGATTACAACATTCTCGTGTCGCACGATCTGATAAAACCTGAGGTTACAGGCATCATAGATTTTGGAGATGCGGTATACACACAAACTGTCAACGATCTGGCAGTGGTGATCACCTATGCCATCATGGATCTACCGGATCCGCTGCAGGCTGCCATGGAAGTTGTCGCCGGATACCATCGCCAATATCCCCTTTCGGAAGCGGAATTGCAATGTCTCTATGTTTTGGTTGGCATGCGACTGGTGATCTCTGTGACCAAGTCCTCGCTTCGGGGTGCGGCAGATCCCAGTAATCTGTATCACGTAATTAGTGAGAAACCGGCTTGGGACCTGATGGAAAAATGGTACGCACTTTCTGAAGAATTTGCTTACTACTGCTTCAGAAGCAGTTGTGACCTTCCCGTGCATCCTGGCTTGGCGAACTTCAACGCATGGATCAGTTCACGATCCTTTTCATTTTCAGACTTATTTCCTTCCGAAGCAAAAGAAAAAGCGTTGCTTTTGGACTTAAAAGTTTCCAGCAATTGGATGGGAAGTCAAGAAGAATTCAACAATCTGGACCTCTTCCAGTATCGCATAGATCAACTTCAGAAAGAACATCCCAACGCCCTCATCGCAGGGGGTTATTGTGAGCCACGGCCTTTATATACGGCGAGTTCTTACGACAAGGAAGGAAACAGCGGACCGGAAAGCAGAACAGTACACTTAGGTATCGATTTTTGGCTACCTGCGGGCACGCAGGTCAATGCACTACTAGACGGTGAGATCGTTACGGTCACCAACGATGTTGGGTTCAAGGAATACGGCGGACTCATTATTATAAAACACGAGCTAAAGGAAGTGATTTTCTATTCCCTTTACGGACATCTTTCGCAATCGAGTCTGTCACTTTGGAACGAAGGTGATTCCATTGCTAAAGGTGATTGTATTGGTTGGCTTGGAAATACCGAAGAGAACGGAGCTTGGGCTCCGCATTTGCATTTTCAGATCATGCTGTCAATGTTGAATTATACCGATGACTTTCCGGGAGTGACCTACAAAGCACAGCTGCCGATTTGGAAAGGTCTTTGTCCGGACCCTAATCTGTTGTTCAAAGACCCTAATTTGGTCACGCAGTATTCGACTCCTCAAGAAGAACTTAAACACTTCCGCAGTGAACATTTAGGCAAGAGTTTAAGTCTTTCGTATGAAACCCCGCTTCATATTGTTCGTGGGCAAGGACCATATTTAATTGATGTTTGGGGCCGAAAATATCTGGACACGGCCAATAATGTGAACCACGTTGGTCATCAACATCCTAAGGTAGTTGAGACCGGTCAACGACAAATGTCGATTCTCAATACCAACACCCGGTATCTGCACGAGGAGATCGTACACTATGCCGAAGCCCTTTTGAAAAAGCTGCCTAAGGAACTGTCTGTATTGCATTTTGTCAATTCGGGGAGCGAAGCCAATGAACTGGCCATTCGAATGGCAAAAGCCTGTACAGGAGGCCAAGACCTACTCGCTATTGAAGTAGGCTATCACGGAAACACCAATGCTGTTATTGATGTAAGTTCTTATAAATTCGACGGAAAAGGCGGTAGCGGAAAACCTGAAAGCACGCACATATTGCCCCTTCCGGACCCCTTCCGCGGAAGACATACCGATGCGGATTGTGGAATGCATTATGCCGAATATGCCAAGACAATCCTCGATCAACTTAAGACCGAAGGAAAAAGAGTTGCAGGCTTTATTGGAGAATCCATGATAAGTTGCGGCGGGCAAATTGTTCCGCCTAACAACTATTTTAAGAAAGTCTATCACTATGTTAGAGAAGCAGGTGGCATTTGTATTGCCGATGAAGTGCAAACAGGTTTTGGCCGAATGGGCAAGACCTTTTGGGCATTCGAGCTTTACGATGTACTTCCCGATATCGTTACCATGGGTAAACCCGCCGGGAATGGGCATCCCTTAGCTGTGGTTGCCTGCACGCGTGAAGTGGCAGACAGGTTTGATACAGGCATGGAATTTTTTAACACCTTTGGAGGTAATCCTGTGTCCTGTGCCATAGGACGAACTTTGCTTGAGGTGATCGAAGAAGAAAATCTACAGCAAAATGCCCTTGAAACAGGCGATTTCTTGAAAAATGAACTTATTGCGCTTCAGAAGGAATATTCCATCATAGGCGATGTTCGTGGTGAAGGACTCTTTTTGGGGTTCGAATTGACCAATTCAGAAAAAGAACCCCTGGCCCAGCACGCGACCTATCTTGCGAATCGGATGAAAGATCTGGGAATACTAATGAGCACTGATGGTCCGGACTATAATGTCTTGAAAATAAAACCCCCTATGGTCTTTACTAAAGACCACGCAAAAGAACTTATCTTTAGGCTTAGAAGTGTCTTATCCGAAGATTTCATGAAACATTATTGCATATGAAAAACATAGTTCTAATACTACTAGTGCTCCCGCTATGGGCAGGGTTCGCCCAAACAGAAGAGAATGAGGACACCGAGGCCATAATGGCTGTCTTGCAACAGCAACAAGAAGCTTGGTCTGCTAATGACTTAGAAGGGTTTATGGACGGATACTGGAAGAGTGATTCGTTGAAGTTCTATGGCAGCAATGGTTTAACCAAAGGGTGGCAGCAAACACTTGATCGATATCGAAAGGGGTATCCTACCAAAGAACATTCGGGGGTATTGACATTTACCATTGAAGATCTTTCGAAAATAGAGAAAGACAGCTACTGGGTCATGGGAAAATACTTTCTAAAACGTGAAGTAGGAGACGCTCAGGGTGTCTTTATCATCATCTTTAAAAAGATCGATGGGGAATGGAAGATCGTGGCCGATATGTCCTGTTAGCAAAAAAGCCGCTTAAAGGCGGCTTTTCTAAGGGTATGTTCGAGGTATTATTTAGACAATTCGGCTACCAAAGTATAAATGGAATCACCGTGAACGGGTGTAAAATATTTGCCCATCTTTTTGCCCCAAGCTTCGCGTTCGGCTTTATCGGGCCAAGCTTCTTCATACAGTTTGGGTAACTTCTTCAGCATGAGATCCAGATCTGCCAGAGAGGTCACAAAGAATGCTTCTACTACTTCGGTCCTATCTGAACCCCAAGCATGAACTGCCGGATAATAGCCTTTGATATATTCATTCTTATTGATGATCTTTTCTACATCCTGAGCATGCAGTGTATTGAACTCTTCTTGAGTGCCATTTTCCGGAAATGCAAAATGACTCCTTCTCACATACAATAAGAGATCCTCGGTATTATTGGCGGGTAATGGTTTTGCATTGGGTAGGGTGGCATAGATCTCATCGGAGTGATCATGCGAATAATACGCTTCTCTTTTTTTGAAAAAGGCCATTCGTTCCTTATCATTAGGCCAAGCCGCTTTTGCCAACTCCTCATTACGTGCAGCAGCCTTCCCCATCGCTTCCCAATTGGGATAGGACTGAACGTACATCAATTCTGAATTGTCCTCGGTAAAGAAATGTAGGTAGAAGGATGCACTCATCACGTACTCGTTCTTCTTCGTGACCTTCTCCAAATACTCTTTCTCTACCTTTTTCCATTCCTCCATGTCAAAAGACTCATTCTCCATGTTCCAATGCATGGTAGTCACCGAAAGAAATTCGGGTCGGGCGTTTGTGTTCTGAGCTACGGCCCATGTCATACTGAATACCAGCAATGCGCTGGCAATTGCTGTGTAACAAGATTGTTTTGTTTTCATGCTGTTTAAATTTTGGTTAGTATAGAATTAATAATTGTATGCTACTATTTAGTTGGGGCATGAAATAAAGATGGGGAAGGATGAGGAGAAAGCGGAAAAGGTTAGTTTTGCTATTGTTAAATATACGTATAATTTATTGTAAAACAGATATTTACATAAAATAATTATGCGATCAAAATTTTCGGTCGGGATGAAACGCATGTAACAAAAGGGAAAGTGGTTTTTCTGAAAGCAATTCGGCAACCAACTTGCCTGTAGCGGGTGCCATGCTCCACCCCATCATGGCATGACCGGTAGCGATGGTGAGATTCTTGCATTTTTGAGATTTCCCAATATACGGACGACCATCCGGGGATACGGGTCGCAATCCGCAAGCAGCTTCTTTCTGGTCACTTTCAGGAACTGTCACTGTAGGATAATACGCTTCCACCGCTTTGGCAATCGCTGCTACACGTTCGGGACGAATGGTATGGTTGATCCCCGCGATCTCCATGGTTCCGGCGTAACGCGTAAAGCCGTTCATAGGAGTGACAGCGACCTTGGCTTCCGCTAGAATGGCAGGGATAGTAATTCCTGTAGGTTGGTGCGAATTGATGCGATAGCCTTTTCCGGCCTGCAACGGGATCTTAATACCCAGTTTCTTACTTAAAAGGTGGCTCCAGGATCCCGCTGCAAGTACAAACTCATCTGCCCTCACCGTGCGTTCATCGGTGCGAAGTGCTGTGATCTCATTCCCTTGTGTAAGGATATCTAAGACCCGTTCATTACGCAGAAACTGTACGTTCTTTAACTGCAGATAGTGTTTCAGCTCGGTCATGAACTCTTGGGGCGTAGTATGCCAGTCACACTGATAGAAAGTGGCTCCCACAATGTCCATGGCTACGTTAGGTTCTATTTTCTCTGTTTCGGAAAGTGAAAGTGTTCTGGCTTCCAAGCCTTCTTCGGAAGCAGTCTTTACAAGCTTCATCTCTTTTTCAAGCATGGCTTCGGTCTTACAGAGCATGAGCAATCCTTTATTTTCCAATTGAAATGTAAATCCTTCCGAAGCTTTTATTTCAGAAAACAACCTACTGCTCAACAAAGTGATGTCCTTGATCGCTTTCACCGAACGCTCCACATTCCCATGAGAACAGGATTTTTGGAAGGCCCACGCCCAGTCCATAAAACTCTTTTCTAAGCGTGGTTTAATGTACAACGGACTGCTGGTATTGAACATCCATCGCAACCCCTGTTTCACAACACCGGGTGCCGCAAGCGGAATGATGTGGCTGGGACTCACGTAGCCTGCATTCACATAGGACGCCCCAAAATCCATGGCCGATTGATCGATCAAGGTAACCTCATGACCTTCCTTTTGAAGAAAATAAGCCGTACACAAACCAATGACCCCGCCTCCAATGATTCCCACGCTTTTCATCCGTTACAATTCGTTTAGTTCTTCCCGTACTTTCTTCGGGAGTTTAGAAACGATCAAATCGTAGGAATGGTCGATAAGTTCCAAGAGCAGTTCGTGTGGCAGATTACTGTCTATCAACACCGTATTCCAGTGGATCTTGCTCATGTGATACCCGGGCACGATGAGTCCGTCGTACGCTTCCCGAAGTGCGACAGCACGTTCGGGGTCGCATTTCAGGTTGACCTGTGGCGGAAGCCGTTCCAGTCCGCAAATGGTAAAGATCTTTCCCATGACCTTGAAGACCAAGGTCACATTGTCAAAAGGAAAACTTTCGGTCACTCCTTTCTTAGACAAACAATAATCGCGAAATTCTTCAACATTCATCCTTACTTGATCTTATAGCCTAAGGCAGGTTGGTCGTCAAAATAGATTAACAGGTTTTCTGCCCCTATTTCTAAGGGAACCGAAAATTGAAGTCGGTTGCCTGACTTCTCCAAATTCCGCACCGATTTTTTTTCACTGCCGTAGGAGTATGTGACCGTTTTAGGATTCACATTGGCAATCGTGAACGGAACCACATCGAAATACGCTTCCGAATAAATAAGACCGCTTAGGGGTTGCTCTACATCACTCATAGACAATTCTTCTTTAATGATAATAGGCATTTGTGAGAAGACATCTTTAGAAATCAATTGGTCCATAAAAGCATCTTCATACATATCGGGATAATGGGTCTTAAAGAACAGATGGGGTGGTGTCTTATAATAAAAGTAAGACGGTTCCTTAATAAATTTCCCGTTGTAACGACCGGCTCCCCATGTGGGGTCGAACAGATAGGGTTTTCCATCAAGCGTGACAACGTTCCACATATGCGTTTTTGCAAACGGTCTACCTATATCATTGAAATTTGTTTTAATGTCGCCGCGAACCAAATAATTGGGAATGCCCTGCAATTCACATAGCTTTTCGAACAACATCGCATAGCCTTCGCACACGGCGATCCCTTTTTGAAGCGTTCTTTCTATGATCTTTTCTCTGGTTTTCTCTTCTTTCTCATTACGTTCGCGATAGTTCTTGAAGGTAAAGTTGAATTGTTTGTACTCATCGGGTTCGTAAGCGATGTTCTGTATGATCCAACTGTAAATGGCACGCACCTTTTCCTCATCGGTAGTGAAATCACGCGTAATAAATCGGGACAACTCTTGGGGCGTATCTACGCGTTGCGGGTACAACAGAATAGTAGCATCAATGCGTTCATAATCTTGGGCTGTAACAACTAAGGCCCATAGCAACATACCTAATATGACGGCTCCACGCATCATTTGTCTGAAAGGATTCTTTTAGGATCTGTTGTTTCCAACGCCGAATAATCCAGTTTCCAATTGATGGTCTCCACCAACGTTTCCATCAATTTGATGGTTTCCAGCGCCTGATTGGAAGCCTCTTCAAACAACCCACTCTCCGGGACCTTATCGATGATGTGTTGTTTCGCTTCCTTGTTGATTTCGGTGAGATCGGATGCGGTGAACGGATTTGCCCAGCCTTCTTTCTTGTCGTAGTATTTGAAATCGGTCTCTATGGTAAGCATTTCAGGTTGCGGGAAGTTGGTTAAGGTGATGGTTCTGGTTTGTGTATCTGCCGACATCTTGATCTTAGTAAGGTCGAAGCCAATATGCGCTTTCGCATCGATTAGGATCAAGGCCTTCTTTTTCCCCAAGACAATGTTGAGCCATTTATCCTTCACATTCTCGTAATGATAGATCTCCGAAAAATCGCCTTCCACGGTAATGAACTTACAGACACTTCGAATCTTTTCCATGAGAATTACAGATTGTGTCGTTATCCTTTCTTTTTTTCTGCTACGTGAAAACCTGGCAAAAAGGAAGTAAGCGACGATCGCTCCGGCAGCCAATCCTATTAAGAGTAATTCCATTTTATTTCTTTCCTATGGTTCCTAAATGCGTATGTTTAAAACTGTCGGGATACTTTAATCCGTAGCCAAAGACTCTGTCTATACCGGCATGAGCAAACATGACAACGCCTACTAATGTATAAAAATCTCCTAAGAACCACATCCCCAATGTTATAAATGCGATCGCTACGGCTTTATGATGTAAAAGGTTATAGGTAAATGCGCCTATCTTGGGACCGAACAAATAACCCAACATACCAACATCCGGCAGCAACAGCAATAGTGGAAACCAATACCAAGCATAATCAAGGGATGAAAAGAGGAGTACTCCCAATACAAATTGTGCTAATTCTTCTATTCTCAAGGTTGTTTTCATCTAAAGTAATTTATACAAGACCGGTTTACTTGGTGCTGCATCGTTTTGAAAAGAGGCGATCTGTAAATTTAGTAAGTAAGAACCGTCTGAAACAGTATTGGGAACATAGATAAATTCGGTGATGGTTGCGTCATAGCGAGGGGCTTCCGGATAATTCCAAAACGCCTTGTGAGCTCGTAATTGTCCTTCGTCCTTTTCCTTGTCAACCGAAGGAAGATCGATAAGCAGATGCTTCACCCCAAGTTCTCTTAGATAAATAGCCGCCTCTTCATGCAGATACGGCCAATTGGTATGTGAGTAGTGTCGTGTTCGCTTGGAAGCAGTATTGGGAAGCGTACGAATTACAAGTGCTTCAGGTTGTTTTCCTTCCAATAAGGTACGCAACTCCTTTGCAGGAATGATTTGGTCTTCTCCCACAGTTTCGGGTACAACGGAAATCACTTCCGCCATAAAAAAGAAGTGCTTCAAAGCATCGTTTACTGAATGAAACGTTTCAGAAATATGACCTACACATTCGGTATGGGTGCCATGCGCATGCGGATTGAAATAGATGTTGTTAAAATTAACCGAAGCACCTTCGCTTACCTTCCCTACCCAATTATCCATTGTAACCGGTTTAATGATGGGCGCATCCAGGTACCAGGCTAACGGGTTTTCCGAATTACCTTTGAGTACCATAGAAATATCCAATGGTTTTAACAGGTCGACAGTAACTAACTGTTCACCCTTCTTAAATGTTGCTTTCAAGTTGTTGTTTTAGGAATCTAAATTTACTAAGAATAAACCGGATGCGATTCCATCACTCAAGAATTTTCCTTTGGGCGTTACTTTTAAGACCGAATGCGTAAGTGTTAACAGGTCTTCTTCAATAAATTCTTCCGCTTGCTGCAAAGCGTATTCACGGTATTTCGAACCGAACCGCTGTTCTATCTCCTTCAAAGACGCCCCCGTGTGTGTACGCAAGCGCGTCATCACATATTCATTGTATTTATCTCTTGTAGTAAGTTGCTCGCGTTCAATGGGCAATATACCCTCACCTATTTTTTGGATGTATTTTGAATTATTATTGATATTCCAACTACGAGTATTCCCGTCATAGCTATGTGCCGAAGGACCTACCCCCAAATACATTTTGCCATGCCAGTAGGCGGTGTTGTTTCTGGAATGAAATCCAGGCATTCCAAAATTCGAAAACTCATAGTTCTCGTAGCCGGCTGCTTCGGTGTGTGCAACAAGGAAATCGTAGTGTGTTCGTGCTACGGCATCATCCACCGGAGCCACAATCCCTTTCTTTATAAATGATTCCAGCGCTGTTCTTGGTTCTACCGTGAGAGCATAGCAGGACAGGTGCGGTACATCTAGGGAAAGTGCTGTTTGGAGGTTTTCCTCCCAACGTTGAAGGGACATACCCGGAATGCCATAAATGAGATCGATACTTACGTTGCTGAAGTACTGCTTTGCCAATTCGATACTTGTCAACGCCTCGGAAGCGTTATGTGCGCGATTCATGAGCTTTAGGTCTTCTTCAAAAAAGGATTGCACACCGATGCTTAGACGGTTGATAGCTGTTTCAGAAAGTTCTTGCAGGGTTTCTTCGGAAAGATCATCGGGATTGGCCTCGAGGGTAATCTCGGGATTCGGGGTTACAACATAATTTTCGTAAACGGTATCAAGAATGGACTGTAGCTCGGTTTTAGATAACAGACTGGGTGTCCCCCCGCCAAAATAGATGGTCTCGATGTTTTGAGGCAACTCCTTTTTCCGAAGTGCTAATTCGGTGCGAATCGCCCGAAGCAGATCGTCCTTCTTTTTTAGGGACGTTGAAAAATGGAAGTCACAGTAATGACAGGCTTGCTTGCAAAAAGGGATGTGAATGTAAATGCCGGCCATGTGAGAAATTACTGGATTTGGTTACACATTGTGCTACTACGCTACTCTTTTATTTGTCAATACGCCCTTCGTTCTGCTTTACAAATGCAGTCCAACCGGTGTAGCTCTTCCCGATCTCCGTCTTCCCCGAATTATAAAAATGGCAAACTGCTGCTGCGAGGCCGTCGGTGCTATCCAAGTTCTTAGGCAGTTGTTTTAACTGAAGGAGACTCTGAAGCATCTTAGCTACTTGTTCCTTACTAGCATTCCCGTTACCGGTGATGGCCATTTTGATCTTTTTAGGTGAATATTCGGTAATGGGAATCTGTCTGGAAAGCCCTGCGGCCATAGCCACTCCTTGTGCTCTTCCTAACTTTAACATGGATTGTACGTTCTTTCCGAAGAAAGGTGCTTCAATGGCGATCTCATCGGGATTGTGTGTGTCGATAAGTTCTATGGTACGTTCAAAAATAAGCTTCAGCTTTAGGTAATGATCGTCGTACTTGGTAAGGATCAGCTCGTTCAATTGCATAAAATGCATTTGTTTTTTCACCACTTTTATAAGACCGAATCCCATGATGGTGGTTCCGGGGTCGATCCCTAAAATGATTTTTTCAGAATTCATACGCCAACAGCTTGCTTGTAAAACGAAACCAAGTAAAAAGTAGTACTTTCGTTTTTAATGATCCGCATTTCAGACAAAGCTAAACAATATCTGCTTGCAGCCCTAAAAGTTTTTATTCTTGGGGCGATCTTTTGGTTTATCTATGCAAAAATGACCGCCACCGATTCCCAAACGCTGGAGGCTTTTTCGAATAGTATGCAGGGCAAAGCATTATGGATTCTTCCTCTATTTGTAGGGCTGGCGATGCTCAATTGGTTGTTGGAGATACTAAAGTGGAGAACGGCCATACAACCCGTGCAAAACCTTTCCATTAGAGATGCTGCACAACAAAGCCTTACAGCACTTGCCGTATCTCTCATTACACCCAACCGTATTGGAGAGTACGGTGCGAAAGCCTTTTATTTTCCCGCTGAAAAACGAAAGCAGGTGTTATTGCTTAATTTTGTGAGCAGTACCGCCCAAATGGCTACCACGGTGTTCTTTGGAAGCATTGGCATTCTATTGGTCGCCACCACCTACGATCTCTCCTTTTCTACCCATTATCTCCTCGTTTTTGCCATGGTTTTATTGGTGCTGGTTCTTCTTGGGTGGAATTTAAAGGAACGGGAACTGCTCATTAAAGGGTTCTCACTTCAAAAAGTGTACACGTATATCACGAAATTGCCTAGTACGTTAAAAGGGAAATTACTCCTGTTCTCTTTGCTGCGCTATCTGTGCTTTTCATATTTATATTTAAAATTACTACGCTTCTTTGAGGCAGATCTGGCGCTTTCGGAAGCGTATCCGCTCATCTTCGCCATGTATCTGTTGGTCTCGGTCATTCCCACAATATTCCTATTCGACGTAGTGGTGCGTGGCGGTGCGGCCTTGTGGCTCTTTTCTCTGGCAGGAGTTCCCGAGCTTACCGTGCTGTGCACGGTATTAGCCATGTGGATCTTAAATTTTGTGTTCCCGTCGCTCTTAGGGAGTTATTTTTTATTCACCTACAAGAATAGCACATGATCTTGGTGTTTGTATGTATTGGCATGATCTATCTCATTAGTTTGGGGTTGTTACTTATTGGGAATATGCAGCTGAGTATATTCGCTTCGGAAGCAGTTACGCCGGTGACCGGTTTTTCGATCGTAATTCCGTTTAGGAATGAACAAAAAACCCTTCCGAAGCTTGTACAGTCCTTTCAGAACCTGTCTTATCCGCCGGATATGTACCAATTGATCTTTGTTGACGATGCTTCGGAAGATGGATCGGTCTCACTGTTGGAAGTGATGTTGCAGGATCGATCAAGACAACGCGCCCCTTTCTTGATCCTCACGAACGAGCGGCACAGCCGATCTCCAAAGAAGGATGCTATTACCACAGCCATTGCCGAGGCCAAGTACGAATGGATCATCACCATCGATGCCGATTGTTCTGTTCTACCGCGGTGGTTGGATACCTTCGATGTTTTTTTACAGCAAAAAGAAGCTCAGCTTATCGCAGGGCCCGTCCTTTACGAATCTAACGGATCGAAAGTACAGCAATACCAGCAGTTGGACGGACTAAGCCTTCAGGCCGTTGCTATGGGTGGTTTTGGATTAGGGCATCCCTTTTTATGCAATGGCGCCAATCTCGCCTATCGTAAATCAGCTTTTGAGAACGTTGGAGGCTTTGGCGGAAATGATCAAATTGCCAGTGGTGACGACATTTTCTTATTAGAGAAAATACATACTGCATTCCCAAAAGAAATTCATTTTTTAAAGTCTCAAGAAGCGATCGTAACCACACATCCCGAAACAGATTGGGCTGCAGTTGTAAGGCAACGCATTCGCTGGGCCTCCAAGACCGCCCATCAAAAGAACATAGCAGCAAAAGCGTTTGGGGCTGTCGTTTTTCTAACCAATGTACTTCTGCTTACCGGACCGTTGCTCTGTTTATTCCACAATTCCTTTTGGATTGGATATGCCTTTCTCGTCATCACCAAAATTGGTATAGACTACATTGTTTTAAAGCGTACCGCCCATTTCTTTCAGCAAAAGATATCCCCGGGCCACTACTTACGTAACGCACTTCTTTATCCTATGGTAACTGTAGTCGTTCTGCCGGGCAGTATTTTCGGCTCCTATACTTGGAAAGGGCGACTGCATAAAAAACACATAAATTGAATTAATTTTTTACCTTTAGCAGTACTAAATCAAGCCCTTATGAAATACCTACCGCTCCACTGCCTGTTCTTAATGCTCTTGAGCTACCCTGTGATACAGGCGCAACAAAACTATACCGTTTCCGGGACCACCTATTCACTAAAGACCGAAGTGGAAGGAACCCTTACGCTCTTATGGAACACCATTGACGGTGAATATCGATACTTCTCGAAAAAAGGAAATGACATCGTTGAGCTGAAGAACACCAAGGTCGACGGTGACTATCAAGAAGAATATAAAGACATATTGCGATCGCAAACCTCGGATGCTGTGGTGACTGTAGATAAGGTTGATCTTACACTTCCAAGTTTACGAACATTCTTTATCACCTATAACACCAAAGTAGATCCCTCTTACACAGTAGAAACGGCCTCCATTGAACTCAAGACACGGTTGGGTGGCTTTGCCGGTATTTCGAATAATGCCTATTTCTTCAATCCGGAGAACAGCATCTTACCCGTATTGGGTGTGGAGTTTGAGATCATAGACGAAGTGCGGTTACGGCGGCATGCCATAGTCTTTCAGTTTCGACAATTGATAAGCAGTTCGGACTATGACTTCTCTTCGTCGCAGGTTTCTTTCAACTACCGTTTTAAATTCATCAAATCGGAGCGATTTGACGCTTTTATCAATGCCAAGCCTGCTGCCTTTACGAGTATTTCCAGAAATCAGGTGCTAGTGGAAGGAGAAGAAGTGACCACCTTCACCGGCGGAAGTGAATTCCAGTTTCCAGGTTCCTTTGGTATTGGCTTTGACTATGCCTTAGGAAACGGGTATCTCACCTTCCTGTATAATGATATCGTCGCGATCAATCTGGATGACAACGGAGAATTTCCTGTGGAGCTCACCTTAGGATATAAGTGGAACCTATAATTCCTGTGTTTTGATGGTGATAGGCAGGGTGAATTCGGTTTTTACGGGGATCCCTCTTTTATAGGCAGGAGCTTCCAGTTGTATCGCATTGATGCTTTGCTGAATCCAACCTTCCAGTTTAGGGAACTCGGCTTTAATAACACTGTCGATCTTTACCGTATCTACCGTTAGTGTCGCATTTCGGTTCACCGCGAAATCCAGGAAAAGGGTATCGTTCAGGTCTTTTAAGGCCTTCATTTGTTTAGAGTAAAGGTATTCGTAGATCCTGGCCGATAAAGTACGTTCAAAACAACTTTTTTGCTGTAGCTTTTCGGTTTCGAGCTCACATTCGGTGAAGGTGGGGTATTGGTCCACTTCCTGCCAATCGATGGTACGGACTTCTTCTTCGTAAAATGTTTCCGTAGAGATCTTTTCAGTCTCAAAGAACCTGCATGAAGAAAATAGCGTACAAAGGACCAGCAAGTATAGAGAGTTTTTTATCATCGCAAAACAACTGCTTTCGAAATTACGAATTTTACCGAAACTAATCCTTTCTATCCCTGTGCTTTATTTTATTGAATTTGTATTTTGTACTCACTAATTCACTGCCATGGACCTTTTGCTTCTCATTATCGGCTTTCTATTGATGTTCGTTGGTATAGCCGGCAGCCTGTTACCGGTGATACCCGGAACTCCCGTGAGCTGGCTTGGACTCCTGGTGCTCTATCTCGCACCAAGCATGACGTTCGACTGGCTCTTTATTATCCTTACCGGAGTGGTCGCCATTGGGATCTATATCCTGGATTATATCATTCCTGCCATTGGGACGAAGAAGTTCGGTGGCAGCAAGGCAGGTGCCTGGGGCACCAC
Organism: uncultured Altibacter sp.; assembly: GCF_963972995.1. Taxonomy (NCBI): domain Bacteria; kingdom Pseudomonadati; phylum Bacteroidota; class Flavobacteriia; order Flavobacteriales; family Flavobacteriaceae; genus Altibacter; species uncultured Altibacter sp. The sequence goes on along the minus strand of NZ_CAXAXI010000035.1, from coordinate 226 downwards.
GATAGGGTTGCTCATTGGGATCATTGCCCCCATTCCTTTTGGTATTCTAATCGGTCCTTTTGTAGGGGCGCTTATTGGGGAAATGGCCTTTAATAAAACGAAGGGGAAACCGGCCTTTAAAGCCGCTATAGGTTCCTTTATAGGATTCCTGGCCTCTACCTTCCTAAAGTTCATGACCACTGTGGTATACCTAGGGCTCTTTATTTACAAGGTCTGGGTACATTGG
>NZ_CAXAXI010000034.1:0-21065 GCF_963972995.1 uncultured Altibacter sp. | reverse complement strand
TATTGGAATCCCCGCGTTTACGGAAGCGCTCAAAAAAGGAACGTCAGGGATTAAACACTACCCGGAATTGGAAGCCCTCAATTTTTCATGCCAGTTAGGAGCTATTCCTCCTCTTTCTGAAGAAAAAGTGACGGCGTACTTCTCATCGTTGCAATTGAAGCACTTTCAAAGCAGTGGGATATGCTATGGAGTCATTGCCGGGATGGATGCATTCCGGGATGCGGGATTGGATGTTGCCGGGAAGAATGAAAGTCCTCTCACCAACTTAGGGATCGTTTTTGGTACAGGCACCAGCGGCGTGGAAAAATTCAGGGAAGCGATTTACAAGTTGGATGAGGGACAAGTAAGACGGTTAGGAAGTACGACGGTGGCACAAACAATGGCAAGTGGTGTAAGTGCCTATTTAGGCGGAATGATTGGTGCGGGAAACCTAGTCACGACCAATTCATCTGCCTGTGCCACGGGCACGGAAGCCATTCTTATGGGATATGAAAGGATTGCCTCCGAAAGAGCCACGCAAATGCTTTGCGGGAGTACAAGTGACCACGGACCTTATGTTTGGGGCGGTTTTGATGCCATGAAGGTGACCACCTATAAACACAACCATGAGCCGCACCGGGCTTCGCGCCCCATGAGTGCAACAGCCAGTGGATTTGTTCCCGGAAGTGGTGCAGGAGCGTTCCTGTTAGAATCCTTGGAAAGCGCCCAAGAACGCAATGCCACCATCTACGCCGAAGTATTGGGTGGTGCTGTGAATAGTGGCGGACAGCGTTTGGAAGGCAGCATGACAGCTCCCAACAGCCGGGCCGTACAGCACTGTATCGAAATGGCTTTACAGGATGCAGGAGTGAGCGGTACTGACATAGATTATATAAACGGACATCTCACAGCGACAGTGAAAGATCCTGTGGAAATAGAGAATTGGTGTGCTGCTCTTGGTAGATCCGGCACAGATTTTCCCTATATAAACTCCTTAAAATCCATGGTAGGGCATTGTCTTGCAGCCAGTGGAGCGGTGGAATCGGTCGCCGCAGTGCTTCAGTTACAACACAATTTTATAGCGCCCAATCTCAACTGTGAGGATCTACATCCTGAGATCAGTCGTTGTATCGACCCCAAATACATTCCGAAGCAATACATAGAGACACCCTTAAAGACCGTAGTAAAAGCCAGTTTTGGTTTTGGTGATGTCAATGCGTGTGTTATCTTTAGAAAAAATTAAAATCGCTATGACCACCGAAGCTATCTATGCCAAATTATTACCCATTATACAAGGGTACTTGCCCGAAGATGTCGATCCTAAGGAAGTGCAACCGGACAGTGACCTTACTCGTGAATTGAATATTAACTCCGCTCATTTGGTCGACATTGTATTGGATGTGGAAGACACATTCGATGTAGCCTTCGCCAACGAGGATATGGAGAACCTGCGCACCATGAACGACGCTATTGCGATCATACATAAAAAGATCAATTAATGTTCAACGTTTCGCTTCCCGAGATCGAACCTAAACGACTTGCGGTAAAACTTACGGCGATTGGTGAACGCAGTGTTCGCAATGGTCATCCGTGGATCTTTTCAGAAAGTATTGTAAAAATTCCCCCGCAAGGGAAATCAGGTGATATTTGTATCATTTTTAGTCACACCAAGAACAAACCCATAGGTATTGGATTGTATGATCCCAAATCACCTATTCGAATTAAAATGCTCCACAATGGAAGCGGAGTTACGATCGATCGCGATTTCTTTTCAGAAAGGATCGAACGCGCCTATGCCCTGCGAACCGAATTGCTGGAGACCAACACGAATAGCTATCGGCTTCTTTTTGGTGAGAATGATGGTTTTCCGGGTTGCATCGTTGACATATATGCGAATGTATTGGTCATTAAATTGTATTCGGTCATCTGGTTTCCTTATTTGAGAGCCATTTTGGAGAAATGTATAGCGATGCTGGGTGTGGAAACGGTAGTGCTTCGGCTTAGTAGAATGCTTCAGGCGATTGACACCTATGGACTGCGTGACGGTGAAATTTTATTTGGGATTCTGCCAGAAGAAGAAATAGACTTTATGGAACACGGCATTCATTTTTCAGCAAATGTGATCCAAGGACACAAGACCGGGTTCTTCTTAGACCACCGACACAACAGGAAGCGCGTAGGGGAACTGGCTAAAGGGAAGACAGTATTGGATGTTTTTTCGTACGCCGGAGGATTTTCGGTGCATGCCTTGGTCCATGGAGCTACGGAAGTGACCAGTCTGGACATTAGCGAACAGGCCTTGGAAGTGGCAAAACAAAATGTACAGCGAAATGTGTATCTCGGTACGCACCATACGATGGCAGGTGATGCTTTTACGATACTTTCGCAAATGGCAGCCCATGAAAAGCGCTTCGATCTTGTAGTGATCGACCCTCCTTCGTTCGCAAAACGGAAAGAAGAGATCTCAACTGCCAAAAAGAAGTACGCACAATTGGCCCTCTTAGGTTCGCAATTGACTGCTACCAAAGGTATACTCGTCCTCGCATCGTGTTCTTCAAGAGTTTCCGAAGCCGAATTCTTCGAGATCAACAAAACCGCATTGGACCAAGAAGGTAGACCGTATAAGCTCCTGGACACCACGGGCCATGACCTGGACCATCCTGTTACCTTCGCTGAAGGCAGGTATTTGAAGTGCGGATATTATCAATTTCTCACATAGCATTGTGTTAACGCTTGTTAAAAGACACGTTAAACAGTTTTAATTTTCTTGTCTGAAAGGATTTCGATTTTTATATTAAAGAAAAATTAAGCTATGAAAAAGATATTATTAGTAGTAACCCTATTGTTCAGTGTTTCAGCATTCTCACAGGATCCGTTCCTTCAAAAGGACAGCGATCAATTAGAAGCCGAAGCCGATAAGATCACCGAGGCTTATAACGCACAGCTGGCATTGTCTTCAAAACAAGAACTCCTATTTAAGAATAAGGTCGAAGAATTCCTCATTAGAAGACAAAAGATCGAAATGCAATATAATGGAAAAGAAAAATTAGATCAACTTGTGATCCTGCAGCAAAACGAAACGGCAGAGATGGGTGACATACTTACGCGTCCCCAATTGGATCGCTACAAGAAGCTGAAACCCACGTTGCAGCCGGTTGCACAAGTGAAACAATAATACGAGACCTGCTTATTAAAAAAAGCCAGATGAAATGATCATCTGGCTTTTTTCATTGCTGTGTTACCGTATTACTTAAATTTTTCTCCTTTGGTGGTCTTCGCTATGGTAGGTTTTTCGGTGTGCATTGTCTTCTTAAGTCCTGCTGAATCTACGCCGAAGAATTCCAATACATCGGTCGCATTCTGGATCTGTCGGGTGTGATCTCCATTGATCGCAATAGGATGTGACAATACCTCATGGTTGTTCTGAAGGATCTTCAACCAATCGTTACTGTCAAACTCCGAAGTATCATTTGCCTCCACCTTTCGCTTATCGATCAAATCACCAATCTTACAGCCCATCGCCTCGGCGATCTCTGCCCACTGTGTATCGGCTACTTTGGTCTTGGCGATGTCTATGGCAAGCAATTTATCTTCGATGCCCTGTAAATAGGAGAGGGCATGGGTTCCCACACGGGTCTCACTACTGTAAATTAATGTAAATTGTTTGTCGTCTCTGGCGAGTACTCCCATATCATCCATGATTAATACGTTTGCATTTTTTCTTTTTTCTTCTGAAGCTGAATTTTCACTTCGTCCGCGGCTTTTGCTAAGGATACCTCAAAGGCTCCGTTGTTCGATTGAGAGAATAAGGTAGTTCCGGGTACGTTCAATCGTATCTCGCAGATCATTCCGGTCTCCGGCGTGCTGGTGTTCTCTTTCTTGAAGTAAACATCGGCAGCAACAATGAAATCGTATTTGTTTTCTAGTTTGCTAAGTTTTTCTGAAGCTAATCCCTCTAAACGCGGACTAGCACTTACGTTGTGATACTCGAAATTAATAGTCATAGTATTCTAAGTTTTAATGATATTTAAAGATACAATAGCCCAAAGGGGGCGCCAAACTTTTAATATATTTTTGTGAAATTAAGAGGGCGCAATCGGATCTCCTTTGGCGGGGATAAGAAGCGACGCCACGATACCTCCTATAAGCGACAAGGAAATCACACCTAACGACAACCACTCCGGAAAATCGACATGATGTGACAGTATCATCTTTACACCCACGAAACTTAAAATTACAACGAGACTGTAGTTAATATAGCGAAACTTCTGAAGCATTCGTGAGATTAAAAAGTACATCGACCGAAGCCCAAGAATCGCCAAAATATTAGAACTGAAAACAATAAACGGATCGGCCGTGATCGCCAAAATAGCAGGAATACTATCCAACGCAAACAAGATATCTGTAAGCTCAATGATCATTAAGGCAATGAACAGTGGGGTAGCGGCACGTATACCCATGCGCCGTATAAAGAATTTCTCGCCGTCCATAACGTGCGACACAGGGAAAAACTTTCGGATCAAGCGATACATAGCCGACTTACGCGGATCGAAATCGGTATCGGCTGAGGTCAACATCTTATAAGCCGTATAGAGTAAAAACGCTCCGAAGACATAAATGATCCAATCAAACTTATTGATAAGGGCCACACCAAACAAGATCATCAGACCCCGAAATACGATGGCTCCTAAAATACCCCAGAACAAGACTCGGTGCTGGTATTTATCAGGTATCCCAAAGGAGGAGAAGATCACCGCGATCACAAATACATTGTCGATACTAAGCGATAGTTCAATCAGGTAGCCCGTTATATACTTCAACATGGCATTATTGGGTGTGAGCCCGGTAGGATTCGGAACCATTTCGTTAGCGAACAACCAATACACAACCCCCGAAAACGCCAAGGCTACAGAAACCCAGACAGTCGTCCAGATAGAGGCTTCTTTTGTCTTGATAACGTGTGCTTTTCGGTTAAAGACACCAAGGTCCAACGCCAAAAAGAATATAATAACCAGAATAAAAAGTCCCCAGACGAGCATAGTTAGTAATTTTTGCGAATGTATAAAGGAACTGCAAGATTTTGCAATAATAAAATGTTAATCCTTTAACCACAAAATGAGATTCCTTACTTCATTTAGGCGGTGCGCTTTACCCATACAAGGATTCCAATGGAGATCAATGCACATAGCGAAAACCCTAAGAATAAGGGCAAGGTGCTTGTTACTACAAATCGGCCTATAAAAGTACTAATGGGAACGGCCATAAGGGTCGATATGAGACCGGTAACCGCCGCAGCAATACCTGCAATATGTCCTACAGGTTCCATCGCTAAAGCTCTCAAATTTCCAAAGAGGAAACCTATACAGAAGAATTGAGCCGCAAAGAAGGCCAGCAGTATGTAGATGGGTGGTTGGGGAGTATTGAAAAAGAACAACACATATAACACCGAAACTACAAAGAACCCAAGTAGGGAAGTAGTGACCATGCGCTGCATTCCAAAGCGTATCACAAAAGTGCCGTTTAAAAAGATAGCGAGACCTATTGAAATGGCCAGCCCTGCAAAAATATAGGGGAAGGCATCCGCCAACCCATATTGTTTCTCAAAAATCTGCTGAGACGCACTTAGGTATACCAGAAAGGATCCAACAATAAAACCGGAAATGAAGGTATAACCCATCGTCCGTTTATGGCGTAAGGTCTCACGAAATCCTTGTGAGATCCGTTTAAACGCAAAGGGGATACGATGTTCTTGTGATAGGGTTTCTTCTTGTCGAAGCCAGAACCAAACTGCCACCAATACACTTATAAGGATCTGCACATAGAAGATTCCTTCCCATGTATACACCTCTAAGATGAATTTACCCATCGCCGGAGCTACAATAGGAATCAATAGAAATACCACGGTCACGAACGACATGATCCGTGCCATTTGATCGCCGTTATAGAGGTCTCTAATGATCGCAATGCAGATGGTTCTGGGAGCCGCCAAACCTATTCCTTGAAGGACGCGTCCAAAAACCATTCCTTCGAGACTAGTTGCGTGTACACATATAAAACTGGCGATCACGAACACCGCAAAACCCATATAGACGGAAGGTTTTCTTCCTATAGCATCAGACAAGGGTCCGAAGATAAGCGGACCTATACCCAGTCCCAGGAAGATCATCGTGACCAGTAACTGATTGTCGGCAGGGGACTTAGTATCGATCGAAACACCTATCACATCCAAAGCCGGCAAGAGGGCGTCAATAGACAAGGCTGTCACCGACATAAGCGCTGCCATTAAAGCGATGAATTCGGTTTGGGTACGAGAGGTTCGTAATTTCATTTGGCAAAAGTAAACCTTCGCTAGGGAACCATTTTCAATCCGGACAAAATATTTTGAAGGAATACAAACGGTGCGGTAGGGACCGTTGCGTTAAAGTTTCCCTAAAAACATGATAAAGTATCTATAAAGGCTCCTTGTGTTTAGTTGTGTCCCTGTAACTTTAAACAAAAAAGACATGATCACAGAAAAGATTCTAAAGAAACATGATATTCACCCGCTGCTACAAGAACGTTGGAGCCCGCGTATGTTCTCAGATCAAACAGTGATGGAATCTGAGATACAGCTTTTATTGGAAGCGGGACGATGGGCACCGAGCAGCAACAACCTGCAGCCTTGGCGAATTATCTGGGGTGCGAAAGGCAGTAAGACGTACGATAGGATCTTTGAGTGTCTGGATTCCTTTAATCAAAAATGGGCTGGGAACGCTCCTGTGTTGATGCTGGGTGCTTTCAAGAAAACCAATGCTAAGGACAAAGAGAACTTTCATGCCTTACACGATCTGGGAGCCTTTAGTGCCCATCTCACCTTTCAGGCCCAAAGCATGGGGTTGGCGGTCCATCAAATGGCCGGGGTGAAACATGAAAAGGCACATGCCGAATTCAAATTTACAGAAGACTACCATGTCGCTACGGCCTTGGCCATAGGATACTACGGCGGTGACCGCAGCGATCTTCCTGAAGACCTTGAGAAGATCGAAACGCCGACCAGCGAACGTACCCCTCGTAAAGACTTTGCCTTTAATGGAGATTTTAAAGAAACGAAAAACACTTCCGAAGAGAATAAATAGATAACCAATTAATACAGAACGATTATGAAAACTAAAGAATCAAAACAACGACCGCATGCCGATTTCCAGAACGCGTATCATCGGTCTTCCAACTTTCGAAAGATCACCAAGGACGAATCCTTCACTCCCAAGGGGAACGGAAAGGTAAAATTAAATCCCGACGGCTTTTCAGAAGAAGAGAAAAAGGAGATCTCAAACGCGATGGACCGTATGCAACAACGTATGGAAATGACACCCGGAGGTGAACAGACCGACCGCGAAGAAGAATAATAAAACAAAAATAACTATGAATAGAGAACAACCGGTGCTACAACCGTACACCATGGGTGACCTTACATTGCCCAATCGCGTCATCATGGCGCCCATGACCCGCAGCAGAGCCAAGAATGCTCAAAATGCCCCAACTGAATACTTACACGCGGAATATTATACCCAGCGAGCTACCGCAGGGCTTATTATTACCGAAGGCGCTCAGGTATCTCCTCGAGGTGTAGGATATATCCATACCCCCGGCATCCACAGCAGCGAACAGGTAACAGGGTGGAAGAAGGTAACCAAAGCTGTGCATGATGCGGACGGTCGGATTTTTATACAACTATGGCACGTGGGACGTATCTCACATCCGCATTTTCATGACGGGGAGTTGCCGCTGGCACCCTCTCCTTTGAATCCGGGGGCGAAGGTGTATACGCCGGATGGCTTCAAAGAGACTGTGACGCCAAGAAAGATGACGCTGGAAGATATGGAAACGACCAAACAGGAATTTGTAACGGCTGCTAAGAATGCGATGGAAGCGGGCTTCGACGGTATTGAGATCCATTCCTCCAACGGATACCTTTTTCATCAGTTTTTCAACAGAACCAGCAACATGCGAGAGGACCAATACGGCGGTAGTATCGAAAATCGCGCTCGTTTTTTCTTTGAAGTATTAGATGCCATAAAAGAGGTGATGCCGGAAAACCGAATTGGAGCTCGTTTCAATCCTTCCTTGCACAATGCCTTCGGAATGACATTGGATGAAGAAACGCTTCCTACCTTCGATTATATTATTGAAAAGCTAAGCAGCGATTACGATCTTGCATACATCCACTTATCTGAACCCTTTACCGATGTATCAGACGTACCGCATGCCGAAACTCAGATCGCTAAACGCTATCGTCCTAAGTATAAGGGCACATTGATGATCAACACAGGTTTTGACCAAGACAAGGCTAACAAGGTCATCAAAGACGGCGATGCCGATCTCGTGTCCTTTGCGAAACTTTACATCTCGAATCCCGACCTCGTTGGGCGCTTTAGGGAGAACGTTCCGGTGAGTGCTTGGGATGAAGATACCTTCTATACGCAAGGGAAAGAAGGCTATATCGATTATGAGGCCAAGACCCGTAATCTAATATCAAAATAAATATATATGACAAAGAAAAACACATCCAACGGATTTGCAACGATTAATCCGGCCACCGAAAAAACAATTAAGAAATATGCTTACATGTCTAATGACGAAGCCAAAGAAGCGGTTGATCGTTGCCATGAGGCTTTTTTAGAATGGAAACACACTTCGTTAAAGGAGCGGGCAAAGATCATACAGGCAATAGGGAAGGGGCTTAAAAAACACAAAGACGAATTTGTCGAACTTATGACCCAAGAAATGGGTAAACTCTTAAAACAAGGGGAGCAGGAGATCGATTTGTGTATCGGGATTTGCAACTATACCGCAAATGAAGGCCCGAAATTGCTCCAAGATGAAGAGCGAGAGCTTCCCGATGGAGGCAAAGGCATCATTACCTATGCGCCCATAGGAGTGATCTACGGAATTCAACCTTGGAATTTTCCTGCATACCAGGCCATTCGCTATTCTATCGCGAATCTTATGGCGGGGAACGGTGTGCTGTTGAAGCATGCTGAAAATGTGACGGGCTCGGCGCAACTTCTGAAGCGTATTTACGAAGAAGCCGGTTTACCGAAAGACCTTTTCACGGTATTGATCATCGATCACGATCAATCGGATACGATTATAAAGAACGATAAAGTACGCGGGGTGACTCTCACCGGTAGTGCAGAGGCAGGAAAACACGTTGCGAAGCAATCGGCCGCGGTCTTGAAGAAGACCGTACTGGAATTAGGAAGTAACGATGCGTATTTGGTATTGGACGATGCCGATATCGAATTGGCAGCAAAGACCTGCGTAACCGGACGTATTTACAATAACGGAGAGACCTGTGTAGCAGCGAAGCGATTTGTGGTGGTGGAAAAGGTGTACGATGCTTTTAAAGAAGCCTTTGTAGAAAAAATGAGCCGCAGAAGTTATGGCGATCCTACTAAAAAAGAAACGGCCATTGGTCCCATGGCCCGAGAAGACCTCAGAGATACATTACACGAGCAGGTGTTGAAGAGTGTACAAAAAGGAGCCGTGGTAGAATTGGGTGGCGAATTGCCTTCAGGGAAAGGGTTTTATTATCCGGCCACTATTTTAAGCAATGTAAAGAAAGGGCAGCCTGCCTATGACGAGGAACTCTTTGGGCCGGTAGCGTCCCTAATTAAAGCAAAGGATAATGAAGATGCCATGCGCATCGCTAACGACAGTCGTTTCGGACTGGGTGGCGGGATCTTTTCAAAGAATGAAAAGAAAGCAATTAAAATGGCAAAAGAGCATTTCGACACCGGGATGGTCTTTATCAATTCCTTCGGACTCGCAGCACCTAACATGCCCTTTGGTGGTGTAAAAGATTCAGGTTATGGAAGAGAACACGGCGGATTTGGCATGAAAGAATTTGTCAATGCAAAAGCCATTACCATAAAGTAAGGCAGAAAACGCTTCGACACAGCAAAGCTGTGTAGCAAAATGTACGATTTCAATGTTCTATTGCGCGTACAATGGCTACACAGCTTTTTTCTTATACACCGAATCGATGTTCCAATCGGTGATGAGGTCGTTACTTTTTCTTCGGATTGATGCTTACTCCGGGCTTTGGTGTAGGCCCTTTCTTCGGATTGATACTCACCCCCGGCTTGGAGGTTCCGGCCGATTTCTTCGGATTGATGCTCACGCCCGGTTTTGAGGTTGCTTTCTTTGCCATGTTAGTATATCTTTAAAGAGTTAATTATTTACTATATTAGTGAAAACTTCTAACTAAACCAAAGAAACACTTCTGAATTTCAGTAATTTAGACGGTGTCATAAAAGCCTCATGAAACTAAATTCTTTCCTTAAGGAGTGTAGTGAGAAGGAAGTATTCAAAATGCTTTCTATTTACATTGTCTCTTCGTGGGTGCTCATTCAGGTATTGGCAGTGACCTGGCAGCCGCTCGCACTTCCCGAACGTTCGGTTACGGTGCTTATCATTGCGCTGCTGCTCGGATTTCCATTCTATATCTTTTACATCTGGAAGAGCAGGATCGCACCTTCCGAAGCAGAGGAGGTCCTTTCAGAAAAAGGACTTAAGAAATACAGCAAATTCAAGCGCATGTATTTTACGTCGCTGGCGGTTATATGCATTCTCGTAGTGGTCGCTGTTTCCCTTATCGCAAATAACGCTTTTGGAAAACAGTTGTCCTTAGCGACCGTAGCTGCCACCGATAAGATCGGGATCCTCAATTTTGGCAATAATACGGGAAGCGATGAATACGAGGTGGTGAGCAAGATGACGGCCGACTGGATCACGCACGGCATCACTCAACATCAGCTGGGGCAGGTGGTTTCTCCCGAGATCGTAAACGATTACATAAGTATTATAAAAGCTTCTGAACAAAAGGTGGATAACCAAAGTGTTCTTAAAAATTACTTTAAACCCGGAAAGGTAATCACCGGTAATTTCTTCCTCAATGGCCCCAAACTTATCTTCCAATCTTCCATTATGGACGGGAATATCGACGAGACGCTTATTTCGTTTCCTCCGGTAGAATGCAATGCAGAAACGCCTTTGGACTGTATTGAAGCATTGAAACAGTTAATATTAGGGTATTTTAGTACCAGTGGGGCCAAAAATCTGAGTCTTCAGGAAAGTCCTCCAAAATATGCCGCCTATCAGGCGCTCTTGGACGCCAAAAGCAATTTTTCTAACCCCGAACGGTATATCGCGCTCCTCAACGAAGCTATTGCAGAAGATTCCAATTATTTTGAACCGAAGGTACTTCGGGTGGGCTATTATTACAACAAGGGCGAGTTTCAACGTGCCGATTCCTTATTGCAGAATATTGTACCGAACTCTCGCGACAACAGGCGGCAGATCAATTTACTAAACCATTACGAAGCGCTGCTGTCCGGAAACAATAAAAAGATCTACGCCACGGTGGTCAACGAGTATAATTTTGCTCCTTTCGACTTGCAAACCAACGCATCAACTCTGGTGGTTGCCCATCAGTACGTCAATAGACCACAGGATGTGGATACGCTGTTTACGCGTATCGACATGCAAACGATGGAGGTGTCCGGCTGTACGTTTTGTCAGCATCGCTATTACATCAAAGCCTTGGCAGCCTTAGAACGAAAAGACTATCGGGACGTAATGGAGATCATGCCTCCGTTATTGGTGGAAGTGCCGGAGTTGTACTTAAAACGTCCGCTGATCGCTGCCTATGTCCGGTCGGGTAGGTTTGAGGATCTGGACGCTTTTCTGAAAAAGGAGGCCATTCGCAGCACCGATGATGAACTATGGGCGATGCAACTGTTTGCGGGACGAGAGGCGCTTTTAACGGATGCTTCGGAAAAAGCATCGCAATACTTTCAGAAGGTGCTGGATGCCGCAGCTACCGACGAGAACCGGAGAATGCAGATTGATGCTTTATATTTTTCCGAAGCATATACCGAAATGCTCGCGCTTCTGAAGAAAGAACTATCTAACAACCCCAACGATCCGACATTGACCGTCATGGAAGCTGTTGGTTTGCACAAGACCAATCGCTCTTCCGAAGCCATCAAACGCATCGAAGCACTGGATACATGGCGAACGACCTACCAATACGGGAGTATTGATTATGCCTTGGCTCAGTACCATGCTGCTATTGGCAATAGGGTAGAGGCTTTACAGCATTTGCTAAAGTCCATAGCCGATGGTAATACCTACACCCCGCAAAGCTTTCAAAACGATCCGCATTTTAAAACCTATCATACCCTTCCCGAATTTAAAAAGATCATGACCTACTGGCACTAAACTCATACCTATGCTTTTACAATTACATCCAAGTCCGTTCGAATTGCTCATCAAATTGATAGAAGTGGTCATCTGGCCATTGACGCTTTTAGCCATACTTTTCTATTTCAGACGTTCCTTTCAAGGTGTCTTTAAACGCATGGGATCGCTAAAGGTCGACGGTAGCGGTATTGCCATGACGTTTGAGAAATTACTGGAAGACACCAAGGAGAAGTTTAAAAAGACAAAACCGGAAGCGGTCGCAAAGGGAACAGCGAACCTGCATACCCAAAATGAGGTACGAACACCTTTCGAGCAGGTGATGGATATTAAGATCCTTATGGAAAACTCCCTAAAGGAACTCGCCGAGGAGGCGCAATTGTCCACATCCGGTAAAACATCGATCACACTGGCGCATGAACTGGCACAAAATAATGTGATCTCCCGGGAGAACAGTGAGCTTATGCGATCCTTACTCATCTTGGTGAACAGTGCCAAACCCGACATTTCCAGACGACAGGCAGAGGAGATCAATGTATTATATAAAGCCATATAGATGAGTAAAACAGCAACACTTGACAATGCGTATGCAATTCTTATTGGTGTCGGCGCCGATCTTCCTGCCAGCGTGGAAGACGCCAAAGCGCTGTACGATCTACTTGCAGACCCCGATCTGGCAGGCTATAAAAAGGAGAATATTACCTTACTTACCGAGGAGAAAGCCACTCGGGAGAATATTATTACCGCGTTCGATACGCTCATCGATACGGTTGATGAGGATGCCTCTGTGTTCTTATTCTATTCAGGTCATGGAGGTACCTACACCGACAATGACATTCTGGAACTGGAACATCCCGGTAAACCACTTAAACCGGAAGATGAGAACCAGTCACATTACTATCTGCAGCCCAACGACTTCGATGTTAAGAAGTACCGAGAAACGTGGGTGCATGCCACCGAGCTGAAACAACGTATTCACAGGCTGCGATCACGCCGTCTCATCTTGTTCTTAGATTGCTGCCACGCCGAAGGCATGACCAAATCCGGAAACCAATTGAACACTTCCGAACTTAAGAACCGATTGCGGAATCCGGAGGGGCTCATCCATCGCATTGACGATGGTCGCGGGATCTCCATCATTTCTTCCTGCCGCGCCGAAGAAGTGTCCTGGATCTTGGAAGAGGCGCGTAACAGCTTGTTCACCACTTGTTTGTTGGAGGTCTTGCAGGGCAAGCATAAAACCTCCTTCGAAGAACCCTACATTCGAATGACGGATGCCATCAATTATTTAATGAAGACCGTCCCGCAACGAAAGCCCACACAACGACCCTTTGTGAACCTTCAAATGTATGACGATTTTATACTCAGCAGGATCCCCGGGGTCCTGATAAAGGATACACCGGCGGTAAGTGATCCCGCGGGTGCGGCCAAAGGCAAGGTAACGGAAGTAAAGACACGCTTTCGGCAGACGGAAGCGGCGGCCAATGCCGTGATTTTCGTGCACGGCTTTTCGGGAGAAGCGGCAGATACCTTCGGGGAGATTCCCGAATTCATCATGAAAGATCCGCAAATGGAAGGATGGGACTTATTTCCAATGGGCTACTCACAATATGTGCGGCCCGGCATGGGAAAAGGGATCTGGGCAACGGTAGCCGACATCGATCGGATCGCCGATAATGTAGCGAGCGCCATACAACACCGCTTTAGTAGATACAAACGTATTGCACTGGTCGGGCACAGCCTTGGCGGACTCGTTATACAACGAGCTTTATTGGATCTTCCCGATCCCGATCGAAACAAGCTGAGCCATGTGTTCCTGTTTGCTACACCCAGCGGAGGCGTGCAGGAGGGGAGTGTTCCCAAGCACCTTTTTCCCAAACTCAAAGAATTGCATGCGGATGCACCTTTTATTACGATGCTTCGGAAGGAATGGAAAGAGCGCTTTGCAGGGGAGTACCCGTTTACCTTTAAGGTAGTGGCCGGCACCGAAGATGTAGAGATCCCTATTGTCTCCAACTTTGGACCTTTTGATGAAGAACATAGGGTGACCGTAGCCGGAAATCACTTCAGCATGGTACAACCCACCACACAGGAACACGACGGATATCGCCTTATAGTCGACGGGCTTACAAATTCCACCTTCTTCAACAAATATACCGATGATGCCCAGATCAATATGCTGTTGGGCGAATATGAAGCGGTGATCCGGGAACTACTTCCGAAGAAAGATACCATTACCCTGAAAGGATTAAAACAGCTACTCTTCGCTTTGGAAGGTATGGACCGCCACGAGGAAGTACTGGAGATCCTGGATGCGCATCCCTTATCCCGAGAAAATTCAGACCTGCTGGGAATGCTGGGGGGCCGGTTTAAAAGACGATTCCTTCAAGATTACAGTGCTGTTCCCGGAGTGAAAGCTATGGAGTACTATAAAAAAGGATTGGCGATCGCCAAAGAACAGGGAAACAATGAAAAGATATACTACCATGCGATCAACATCGCCTTTATGAGCCTGGTGTATGAAGAAGACCGCCAAAGCATGCAGGAATACGCTCAACAAGCGCTCAAGGCTGCTGAGGATGATCCTTTCGACAGTGTCTGGAAGCAGGCGACCGTGGCAGAGGCACAGCTGTATCTCGCCAATTTGGAAGCGGCGAAAGCGCATTATGCCAAAGCGGCAGAACGGGCGGGGGTGCGCGAAAAACTGTCCATCCATACCAATGCCTATACGGCCTACACCAGTTTGATGCATACCGAAGATGATGATTTTATTACATTTCTGAAACTGAGCTTTTTAACGTAAATTTAGACATGCGTACCATCGATGCTAATAATACCGAGGGGCTTGTCTTTCAGAAAGCGATCAAAAAACCGTTGGTAATCGAGTGCTTACAGATAGCGGAAGCATTTCAGGTAGAAACCATGGAGGGCACCATGCGCGGAAAACCCGGCGACTGGCTCATGAAAGGCGTGAATGGTGAATTGTACGTATGTGATCATGCCATTTTTGAAAAAACATACGACCTTATAAAGTAAACTCTGAAACAACCAAAAAGATGAAGAAGAATAAAATTTTTATCAGTTACTCAAGAGCCGATACCGACTATGTCTCCAAACTCGTCACCGATCTACGGAGCATGGATTTTGAAGTGTGGTTCGACAAGAACATACGCAGCGGCGAAGAATGGGATAATGTGATAGAACGGGAGATCAAGAAGGCAGATGCGATGATCCTTGTGTTGTCTGCTACTTCGGTAGCTTCAGATAATGTGAAGGATGAGATGTCCTACGCCTTGGAATTGGACAAACATGTGAGTCCGATAAAGATCGAACCCTGCGCCGTGCCTATGCGGTTGGCGCGCAAACAGCATATCGATTTTACCGAAACCACTTACGAGAAAGGCTTAACACGGCTGGTAGAGGATTTGAACTATGCCTTAAACACCAACGCCAATGCAGCGCATATCAAAGGCAGCCCTGCTGTCACGGCAGTAAGTAAAAAGGTACCGCCCAAAACATCGGGGTCGGGTAAAAAAGTTGGTTACATTATTGCTGGCGTGCTGGGCTTATTATTGCTTCTGTGGATGTTTGGCGCCTTCGATGGGGAGACCGCAACGGAAGAAACCGCTGAAGACACCCAAGAAGAAATGGTAGACGGGGAGGAGCTTTCCGAAGAACACCGCCTGGACTGGGAGAATACGGTATTGTCTCGCCGTATTCCCGCCTATGTACAATACATACGAGATTACGGTGACGAAGATCCGCATTATCTGGATGCCCAAAAGGCGATCGACCAACTCATGAACAAGCAGGGCAATGTGATGTACAGCGACCCGGAGGCCATGGTCTATTTCGATAAGTTGGTCTATTCTACACCCACCAGCGATTTTGAGATTGAAGAAGGAGATATGAGCGCCCCGCAAGGAGGTGATCTTTTGGTAGCACTTACAGACATACAGGTATTCGGAAAGCAATCCGGACAACTGATAGAGGGAGAGATAATTTACACAGACCAGATTGTACGGGTACTGGAGGTGGTTCCCACGACCGATGGCTATATCTTTATTTACGTTTCCTATTCCGATTAGCAAAGGCCGGAAGGCTTGTAATTGGTACAAATTTTACGTATTTTAAGGAGTAATTAAAAATGTACTATGAAATATCTACTCACAATCATACTGGCAGCCGTATTGATAAGCTGCGGTACTTCGAAGGACGGCACGGCGTATGCCGAATCGGCTAAAGTACTGGATGCCTTGGTCGCGGCGGAAGCCTTCCAAATTGAATCCGATGTCGCGAATCCTATGGTCACCAGCGGACTCAATGCTTTGAGCAACAGCGGACTCTTACCCGCGGGGAGCAGTGCCGGAAGGATCAATCTTATAGGCAACAGCAATTTTTTGCGTGTAGAAGGCAATGAAGTTTCGGCCTATCTGCCGTATTACGGTGAACGTCGTACCGGAGCGAGTTTTGACAATAAAAGTGCTATTGAGTTTGATGGTGAACCGTATTCATATACGGTAAGCAAGGATGAAGCAAAGAACCGCTATACCATAAAATTCGAGATCACCGAAAAGAATGAGACCTACAGTGTGATCCTTACCTTATTTCCAAATTTAAAGAGCTCCATAGATATAAACAGCAGTAACCGAACTTCCATTCGGTATGACGGTCGTGTAGAAGCGATCAAGGTGGAGAAGTAAAAAGAGTAAATACATGAGACGACAATGCCCCTTTACTAATACTGTAAATGGGGCATTTGTCGTATGGATTCATATCCACACGTTTTAGAATTTAGTACTTCACTTAAAACGTATATGTTATGGATATCATTACTAAAATTAGTTGTAGCATCGCCAGCGCAGTGACAGCCGTACTCATGTGCTTACCGTTCAACGTACAATCCCAAACATGGGAGGACCTTGGCAACCTAAGTGTGGGAGGAAATGAAGTTGGGTTTGTCGATAGCATCGAAGGGCATACAACCGGACTGTATATCTGTTCCGATCTGGGCGTTTTCAGAACTACCGATACCGGAAATACCTTCAGCAACCTGACGTATGAAAATGGCGCCACGACCGGTTTGCGCTTCTATTGTGTGTTTATCGACCCTGAAGATAACACGATCTATATAGGAGGGGATAGTGCTATTTATAAAAGTACTAATAATGGGGGGAGCTGGACGGTCACAGGACTTACGGGTTCCCAGAAGATCAATGGCATTGCACGCAGTAATGGAAACCTAGTGGCCTCGTATGGGGATACCTTCGGAAGTGGAGGTGCCTATTATTCGGCTGATGGTTTCGCAACCTTTACGCAGAGCAGCGGCTTGCCGGATTTGCGTATGATTGGCTTCTACACCCAAGACAATCTACTGTTCTTGGCGGGTGAAGATGGGGTATATGGAAGTACGGATGATGGTGTAAGCTGGGCAGTGCAAGGCACAGGCACCGAAGATATAAGTACCGGGGTTACTTTCATAAAGAATCAAACGACCATATTTGTAGCAGACCGTGACGGGAGCGGACTGTATAAGACCGAGGATCAAGGGGCGACTTGGTTTGAGACAGATCCGGTGACGTTTGATGGATTCTGTCAGGTATTCGATATGGTCTTAGCCAATGGTGTAATTTATGTGGTGACCGACGGAACAGGCTGTGCCAACAATACCGAAACGATCAAGATAAGTACCGACAATGGGGTGTCTTGGAGCTCGGGTATGTTCAATCTGTCGTTAGCCTATTATGCCAAGCTCGGTGCGACCGTCGAAGGCTGTGTATTTACATATGCACCTTTTGAGGACAAATTATACCGACTGTGCGACGGTCCGCTGGAAGTTGTGGACAATACAGCCGCCAAGATCGTAGCCGTACCAAATCCAACCAACGGTAGCATTCAATTTCCGGGACTTCAAGATGCCGACGTAGAAGTGTATGATGTCCAAGGAAAACGATTAATGAATAAGCAACACGTAAATGCACAAACAACGCTCAATCTGGAAGAGCTCCAAAACGGAATCTACTTTATACACATACAGGAGGATACTATAAATCAAACAATCAAGATCCTAAAACAGTAGGGGATCCTAAGCCTAAAAAGAAAGCCCATAGCGTGCATAAAAACATAAAAGACGGTATGGGCTTCCCTATGACGTTAAAGTCTATTTTACATAATATAAATTATAGTACAGATAATAACCAAATGCTTTATACGAAGTTTTATACATATTTTCTATTTGATTTCCGTACAGCTATGCTGTTTTGCATAATTCAGTTATATGACTTTAGTTATATAACGTACGAATTATGTAAAAGGAAATCAACGGTACCGATTATATGTCAAAGACATTTGCGGCATTAGCAACACAAAACACCACCTTTCCTAAAATCCTTTATAGTACAGATAATAACCAAATGCTTTATACGAAGTTTTATACATATTCTATTTGATTTCCGTACAGCTATGCTGTTTTGCATAATTCAGTTATCGAAGTCAATCCACTACCCCTCCCGTCGCAACACTTCCAAAGGGGAACTGCGCAATACCGATCGAATATTACTCAACCCAATCGCTACCACCAAGAAAGTGATCCCCGGTAAGAATACCAAGAACGGGATCGCCGACGGCACAAACGGTACTTCAAACACAAACAACGCCAAACACAAACTACTCACCAAAGCGAGTACAATGCCTACCAAACTGCCCAACAACCCCAAGAACACGTATTCTAGGGCAGCGATCTGTAGGATCTGCCGGTTGGTAGCACCCAAGGTTCGTAACAATACGCTTTCTTTAATGCGCTGGTATTTGCTGGTCCGCACGGAACCGATCAAGACAATGATCCCTGTGAGGATGCTAAAGAAGGCCATAAAGTTAATGATCCAGGATACCTTGCTCAGGATATCTTCAATAAGGGTATAGACCTGTCGTAGATCGAGGACGGTGACATTGGGAAATGTGGCCACGAGATCGCGCTGCAGATCGGCCGATGCTGCCTCAGTGGGTACGGCCGTAGTGATCACATTGAATTGGGGGGCTTGCTCCAGGACTCCCTCGGGAAAGACTAGGGAGAAGTTGAGCTGTAATTGTGCCCAATCCACTTTGCGTACGCTGCCAACAACAGTTTCCATAAGTACGCCTTGTACGTCGAAAACGACGGTATCACCAAGGGCAAGATCGGCGTCCATGGCGAGATTGTCTGAAATGGAGATGGGTACGGGTCCATTAGGGGGTGCTTGCGTGGCAAAGCTTCCTGCGATCAATGTTTCCGAAGCGATGAGCGTATCGCGATAGGTGGTCCGGAACTCATGATTCAATAGCCAACCCCGCACCTGTCGTGTGCTGTCTTGACGTAGTTCGTTCACCAACCGACCTTTCAACCGGTGCATACGCATGGTCACTAAAGGAATATTGTCCACGATGGGCAAGTCCTTGGATTGGATGCGTTGTACCACGGCATCACGCTGATCGCGCTGTACATCCAACACGATCATATTGGCATTGGCGCTGCTATTCCCCACGTCGGTTTTTGCCAATAGGATATCCTTGGTAAAATATAAGGTGCTGATTAAAAAGGTGCCCAAACCAATCGCGACCACCAAAACGACGGTCTGATTATTGGGTCTGAACAAATTGAGTAGACTTTGCCGACTCGTAAAACCCCATTTCTTCGGAAAGTACCTACGTAGGACTTTCATACTTAGCAACGCTATGCCGGCCAAAATACTGAAGGTGATAAGCGTTCCTGCGACAAAGCTGAGCGCATAGAGCACATCGGCTAACAACCAATACGAACATAAGAACAGGAAGATCAAAAGGATGGCAAAGACAATGGCTCGCGCTTCTTTGGGCCCTTCGGTTGCTTTTTCATCCACACGCAGTACTTGCAAGGGCGATACGTACCAGGTATTGAGCAAGGGCAATAGAGCAAACAACACAGACATGAACAAGCCGAGGAAGATTCCTATAACAATCGGTTGTGCCGAAATGCTTACTTCTACAGCAAAGGGCAGAAACGCTTCGAGCAGATATGGAAACAACGCTTGCAAGGCCACGCCTATCATGGCACCTAGCAAACCACCCATAAGCCCGATGCCTGCAATTTGGATCAAGAAGATCAAGAAACTCTGCTTTCGGGAAGCGCCCATACATTTTAAAACGGCGATCGAGGGTAATTTTTCCTTAATATAAATATGCACAGAACTGGCCACGCCTATACATCCTAATAACAGGGCAATAAAGGCCACCAGGTTTAAGAACCTGCTTACGTTTTCATAACGCCTGCCCAACCGTCGGCTCGTACTGGTATGCGTATCCAAGTCGGCATTTTCGGCATCCAACATAGGGTCTAACCGATCTTCAAATCGCAACAAATCCAAGGTGTCCGCCGCTTTGTAAAAAAACTGATACTCCCTGCGACTTCCAAATTGCAACAACTCGGTAGCCTCAATAAACCGATGCGGAATGACCACAGGGGGCGCTACCGTGGTAGAGATGGCGGTACTTCCGGGAATACTTTTCAAGGCCCCAACGATGGGCAAGGTGACCGCGCCTACTTTGATGGAATCTCCCGGCTGTATGTTGAATTGCAATAGCAAGGTAGCATCAACCAGAGCTCCACCTAAGGACTGGTAACTACTTGCTGCTGAGGCGGGTTGCGTATCCATCGATCCGTAAAAAGGGAAATTGCCGTCCATACCTCGCACTTGCACTAATTTGGTGCCTTCGTTCTTCGGAAAGGCGATCATGGACATAAAATTCACTTCCAACGCATCGGGCTGTAAGGAGTCGATGATGGCTTGAGCACGTGCTGTCGGTTGCTCTCTAACATCAATGATGTAATC